>CACZPG010000020.1 GCA_902782965.1 uncultured Lachnospiraceae bacterium | reverse complement strand
TAGCTGCAAAGAATTTGACAGTTGAAGTTTTAGAACCCATGGCAGGGATATTTGACTTCATGGTTGTATTTTATATAGGATTGATGGGCTTTAATTATCTGCTCAAGGTTGATGATTCGAGAAGCTGGGGTTTCTATGGGATATCCCTTCCTGAAGGCGGAAAAAGTATAGTGGCATCAAGATATATGGTTACATTTATTTTGTATTTTATTTCACTGACCATTTGTGTGATAAATGATATTATATGCAGTCTTATGGCCGGCCAAATGATAAATGTGTCAGAGCTTTACCTGGGAGTTATCTTTTTTTGCATCTTTATGAATGCGATAGAACTTCCCCTTGGCTTCAGGTTCGGAGCCGATAAGGCTTCGGTTATAAGGATTCTTATCTCGGTAGTTCTCATTTTGATCATTTCTATATATCTGCTTTTCGGAAATATTGAGTGGCTGATGGGAGATAAAGGAATTTTAACTATTACGGTCAGAATCATCAGACAGATGGCAGATACTCCGGAGGGAAGTGGTGAAGGCTTTAAAGTTCTTTCGACTGAAATGAAGAAATTCGTTAAGAATATGACTTTTAAGGGATATATAGTAGCATCGATGTCTTATCATCTGGTTACTTTGTTCTACTATATTTCCTATCGGATTTCCTGCAAAGTCTACAGGAAGGGGGTGCTGAGAGATGACATCTGATAAAAGAAGAATTCTCCTGCAGATAGGTGTTTTCCTTCTCATAACCTTTGGTCTGATGTACATCTATGGATGGAAGACATATGATGTGATTTTAAGCGGTGAGAAGGTTACAGGATGGATAAATCTATGTTATTATATAGCAGCGTTCAGCCCTGCAATCGGATGTATCCTGACCAGGTATATCTTCCATGAGGGTTTTAAAGATGATATACTCTTTCCGAAATTTACAGGACATTTTCGGCCGTACTTTCTTTCAATAGTTTTATCACTCGCATTTGGGGTGCTGAACTGTATCTTTATAACGGTTACTCTTGGAGCAGGATTTACCATTAAAGCAGAGGACGGTCTTTTAGAAGTCGTAGCCGCTTTATCAATCTATAGTGCGAAAATATATATGGCATGCTTCATCCTGATAGGAGAAGAATTTGGCTGGAGAGCATTCCTTTATGATAAACTGGAGAAGCTGCTTGGATTAAATGGATCCATCCTTGTTGGTGGAATAATCTGGGGGCTCTGGCATTTACCGGCATTAGTAGGAGCAGGGCTCAACTTCGGAAAGAATGCGCCGGGATTTCCGATTACAAATATTCTGCTTATGTGCGTACTTTGCATTGGATTTGGAGCAATGTTACAGATGCTTAGAAAAATGACAGATTCGGTAGTGGCTCCCATCATCGCACACGCAGTGATAGACACAGTATGTAATCCTATTGCGGGTATGTTCCTGTCGGCAGAACTTGTTGAAGGAAAAACGTTTCAGATGGGATGCTGTATGGTGGTATCGTCTCTGATAATAGGAGTACCATGCTGGGTAATCATGAATAAACAATATGGTTTACATAATACCAACTAACGAGTAGTGGTGCCTGTCACCGTTACAAAAGTGTTAACAAACTGTAATATAATCTTAATGGTGCCAGGCACCATAAAAGGAAGTATATATGGATATTATAATTTCGAATTCTTCGAATGATCCGATCTATCTGCAGATCGTTAATCAAATAAAAGGCATGATTATGAGTGGAGAGCTTGCCCCGGGGGATGCTCTCCCTTCGATGCGTAATCTGGCTATGCAGATGAGAGTTAGTCTCATAACAACGAAGCGTGCTTATGAGGAACTGGAGCGGGATGGTTTTATCGAGACCTATACCGGAAAAGGCAGCTTCGTTAGGGCACAGAATGCAGAGTTTCTTAAAGAAGAAAATCTGAGACAGATAGAGAAACTGCTTTCTGAAGCGGTGGATAAGGCGCAGATGAGCGGTGTTTCCAAGGATGAAATGAAAGAAATATTAGACATGCTATTTGACGATGAAAGCTGATATAGGTGCCTGGCACCGTTACGATAATGTTACAACTAGTTAACACATTTGTAACGGTGCCAGGCACCCTTTTTTTAATGGATTGTATTTCGTTGCAAGGATTGTTATACTTATTTTAAGTCTGTATCGGTTTGATCTTATCAAACCTGAATGTATCAGAAGGGGTTATAAGTAATGATATTTTATTTCCATGCGACAGTTATATTATCTGTCTTATTGTCTACTATATTCGTTATGCGTTGGAGACGTGGAATTTCCGTCCATTTTCCAATTATTTTTGTATTCATTCCTATCATTAATCTTGGTTATTTGTCAGTGGCTTCGGCAACCAATGTTGACGAGGCTCTGATGGCTAATGGATTCGAATATCTGGATGGTTGTTTTCTTGAGCTGTTCTTCTTTCTGTATGTTCTTAATTTCTGCAAACTTAAAATGCCTAAGATAATCACCGGAGTTCTGATGTCGCTGGGGGCGTTTTTCCTGGTTGTTGTTATTAATACGGGAAGTAATAAACTTATGTATAAGAGCGTTGAGCTCAGACAGCTTGATGGGGTTTCTTATCTGGTGAAAGAATACGGCCCTGTTCACACTTTCTACTATACGATGATAGCTTTCTATCTGATCGTAAATCTTTCTGTAATCATATACGGTTTTACAAGAAAATATATTTCCAAAACTAACACATTACTGCTCCTGACGGTCTATATGGTAATTATACTGGCATTTCTGTGTGGAAAAACCTTTCATCCGGCTTTTGAATTGCTTCCTGCATCCTACAATTTTGCGCAGATTATTTTCCTCGTTATAATGAGCCGGTTTAATCTGTATGATGTATCTGAATCGGCATTTTCCAGTCTTACAGAAAATGGAAGTATCGGGTTCGCGTCGTTTGATCTGAAAATGAGATATCTTGGCTGCACTGAACCTGCTTTGGAATGTATTCCTGAGCTTGAAGAACTATATGTTGATCAGATGCTTACTTCAGATAACGAAAACTTTGCTCATATACTGGAGTGTGTGGATAAGATAATAATCAGTGGCGATTCTGCATATTTCTATGTTAATAGGAATGACATCAGCTACAAAATTACCCTGAGTCATCTTTATGTTGGAAATAAACGTAAGGGCTATCAGCTGAGAACAGAGGATAATACTCTTGAATCTAAAGCAATGGAGGCTCTGAAACTCAGGGAACGTCAGAAGGAGATGGAGGCTGAGATTCTCAAACTTGAAAAAACAGCTGCTGAGTCTGCCAATGAAGCGAAGAGTTCTTTCCTGGCTCAGATGTCCCATGAAATAAGAACTCCGATAAATGCTATTCTCGGAATGAACGAAATGGTTCTTCGTGAAAGCAGTGAACCTGAGATAAGGGAATATGCTGAGAATATAAAAAGTTCTGGCAGAACGCTGCTTTCTCTGATAAATTCCATTCTTGATTTTTCTAAGATTGAAGACGGAAAGATGGAAGTTGAACCCGTAATCTATGATACCGCGCTTCTGATATTTGACCTGGAAAATACTATCGCTGAAAGAGCTAAGACAAAGGGACTGAAGCTTGAAATCGAAGCGGATGAGAAGCTTCCCCGTACTCTTATCGGCGATGATATCAGAATTAAACAGGTCGTTTCCAACCTGCTCACTAATGCTGTTAAGTATACAGAGAAAGGCAGTATCAAACTGGAGCTTAAGAAACAGAGCGAATCCGATGGTACTGTGATGATGTATGTTGCGGTAACGGATACCGGTACTGGAATCAAAGAGGAAGATATCGGTGAAATGACAGAATCCTTCAAAAGACTGGAAATGAATCATAACAGGAATATTGAAGGCACGGGTCTGGGACTCTCGATAGTTACCAGCCTGCTGAATATGATGGATAGTCATCTGGAGGTTGAGAGCGTATATGGAGAAGGATCAACCTTTAGTTTCCTGCTTCCGCAGAAGATAGAAAATCCGGAAGAGATGGGCAATTATCGCGATAGAGCACATTTACACACCAAGCAGAATAATGAGAAAGAACAGTTGTACGCACCTGATGCAAGAATACTTCTTGTAGACGATAATAGTATGAATCTGAAGGTTGCCGGAAAACTGCTGGGTGTATTTGGAATCAATGCGGATATGTTATCTACAGGAAAAGATGCCCTGCAGATTCTGACAGAGAAACAGTATGATCTGATATTCCTGGATCATATGATGCCTGAAATGGATGGAATTGAATTATTACATGAGATCCGAAGCCGAAAACTGATTCCGGAAAACACAGCAGTGGTAGCGCTTACGGCTAATGCGATATCCGGTGTAAGAGAAATGTATCTGTCGGAAGGCTTTGATGATTACCTGTCCAAACCTATTGAAACCGAAGAACTTGAGGCGATTCTTAGAAAATATATACCTGAAGAAAAGATTTCATTTGTGGACGAGAATGCTGAAATCCCGGCAGTTAATTTGCCAGATGAAGAAGAACCTGAAATATTAGAGTTCCCGGCCGGTGGTATAGACGAGGATGAAGATGATGACAGCTTTAATCAGGATGAACTTGACCGGATTAAGTTAATCTGTCCTCATATGAATATGAAAAGTGCAATGACATATTGCATGAATTCAAAGTCCTTCTGGTACGATCTGCTTCATAGTTACGTGGAGGATGATAAGTCGGAAGCACTCGCTCAGTATATTAAGAATGATGACATTAATTCTTACTGTATTGATGCACATAGCATTAAGAGTACTTCAAAGACTATTGGTGCAAGAAAATTTTCTGAAAAAGCTGCTGAAATGGAATCGGCGGCAAATAATTCTGATATAGATTACATACGGGACAATCATGATGCATTTGTTACTGAGTATAAAAAACTGATTGAAGAAATTAAGCAGATATTAAAAACGGAGGACTCTTCAAAATGAACGTATTAAAAAAGATAGTCGAGAAGTATAACAACACCAGTCTGATCTTTCGTATTTTTATAGGTATTGTGGTTGGTGTTATTCTGGCATTTCTGGTTCCTAAGGCAGCCTGGATTTCTACATTTGGCTCTCTTTTTGTAGGTGCACTTAAGGCGATCGCTCCTGTGTTAGTTGCGGTGCTGGTGGCAAGTGCTTTATGTCAGGGAACTGCCAAACTGGATAAAAGATTCGGTATGGTTATCTTTCTGTATCTGATAACCACGCTTATTGCCGCATTTGTTGCGGTTATTGCAAGCTTTGCATTCCCTCAGACTATGGTTCTTGCTGAAGGAGTAGGTGAACAGACGCCACCCGGTGGACTTGGTGAGGTGCTTAGTAATCTTCTCATGAATATCGTAGTCAATCCGATTCAGGCTACAGCTAATGCTAATTATATGGGTATCCTTCTCTGGGCTATAGTTATCGGTATGGCTCTTAAGAAAATTGCTTCTGATACTACCAAGACTATGCTTTGTGATTTCTCTGATGCAGTATCCCAGGGTGTTAAATGGATAATCAATCTTGCACCTTTCGGAATATGCGGTCTTGTTTTTGATTCTGTTTCGAGTAACGGTATGAATATATTTATTGATTATGGCAAGATTGTAGCCCTGCTGGTGGGATGTATGCTGACTGTTTCACTTATCATCAATCCGATAATAGTGGCAATCTGCCTTAGATGTAATCCATATCCACTGGTATGGAAATGTCTGAAGGAGAGTGGTATTACAGCTTTCTTTACCAGAAGCTCTGCTGCTAATATTCCGGTAAATATGGAGTTATGTGAGAAACTTGGCTTGGACGAAGATGTATATTCAGTTTCTATTCCTCTGGGAGCAACAATTAACATGGATGGAGCTGCCATTACTATTACCGTTATGACTCTTGCTGCTGCTAATACAGTAGGGGTAAATGTAGATATACCGACAGCATTTGTTATGTCAGTACTTGCAGCTGTTGCTGCTTGTGGAGCATCAGGCGTAGCAGGTGGATCACTTCTGCTGATTCCTATGGCATGTTCACTTTTCGGAATATCCAATGATGTAGCCATGCAGGTAGTCGGAGTTGGATTTATTATCGGTGTTATTCAGGATAGTGTGGAGACTGCACTCAATTCATCAGGTGATGTGCTATTTGCAGCAACTGCAGAGTATTATGAATGGAGAAAGTCCGGAAAAGGACTTCCTGATTTCCTGAAGAAGGGAAGTAAAGCTGATAAGCAGTGACTGAAATAATAGACTGAGAAGAATCAATTATAAATGCTTGAAAAAATGATTGGATAAAAATGCTTGAAAAAAATTAGATAAAAATGATGAAGGGATTAGTTCGGTATGAATAGTATGGACGATCAGAAGAAGATTACACCCAATCCGAAGGCTCTTTTTCCGATTGGTTTATTTCTAATTCTCTATCTGGGGAATGGTATATTTTTCGAATATATAAAGCCGGCTGATGGCCAGATGGGCTTCTATGTCGTGTCTGTGGTACTGGCATTTTCGATTGCACTTATAGCAGCTTTTCTTCAGAATAAGAAACTCAGTTTTGATGAGAAAATTCATATATGTGCAAAAGGAATAGGAGACGATAATATTGTTATTATGCTCTTCATTTTCCTTATGGCAGGTGCTTTCAGCGGAATAGCAAGTGAAGCCGGTGGGGCTTCGAGTACTGCAAATATGCTTCTGAGTATTATCCCCGGAAGATTTGTAGTTCCGGGATTATTTCTGATAGCGTGTCTTATCTCTATGGCAATGGGAACCAGCGTAGGAACCATATCTGTAATAACTCCGATTGCCTGTGCGGTAGCTGACAGTGGTAAATTGTCACTTCCGCTCTGTGTTGGCGTGGTTGTAGGTGGAGCAATGTTCGGAGATAATCTGTCGTTTATTTCCGATACAACTATTGCGGCTACCAAGACCCAGGGTGTCGAGATGAAGGACAAATTCAGGACTAATATAAGAATAGCTCTTCCATCTGCAGTGATCACTCTGATAATACTGATTGTTTACGCCTGTATCAGTAATGGTGCCGAAGTAGGTGAATTCGAGTACAGTCTCCTTCAGGCTCTGCCATATTTCATAGTTCTATTTCTGTCTATAATTGGAATAAATGTGTTTATCGTTCTCCTTATAGGAATCGTTCTCTTTGTTGGTGCAGGTATTGTGACGGGCTCGCTTGCTTATTCGACTTCCCTTGCTTCTATGGGAAGTGGCATGTCCGGAATGTTCGAAACTATGATAGTAACAATACTGGTTGCATCTATTGCTTCCCTAATGAAGGAGAACGGCGGATTTGAGGCAATCCTTTCACTAATAAGAAAGAAGGCGGGAAATAAGAAAGGTGGTATGTTTGGTATAGCTTTTCTGACTGCATTTATGGACATCGCAACGGCTAATAATACTGTTGCAATAGTAATTGCGGCACCCATCGCAAAAGACATCAGTGAGGAGTATGATGTCGAACCCAGAAAGGTTGCTTCACTGCTTGACACCTGCTCCTGTATTGCTCAGGGAATAATTCCTTATGGCGCACAGCTTCTTGTGGCAGCTAATATTGCGAAGATAACCAGCTTCTCGCTGATTCCGTTTCTGATATATCCATTTATCCTGCTGGTATTTGTAATCGCATCAATAGCAGGAGAGAAATCAGGTAAAGTGCAGGAAAATGTGAATTAAGTTAAACTAATCTGCTTTCAGTGTGATCACAACTATTTCGGGATAATCATTTATTCTTACAGGAAGTACGCTGTTACCCAATCCGCGAGACAGATATAAGGTTGTATTATCTTTGGTATGTACACCTTCGAACATGTCCGGGAAGAATTCAACGTCAGGAGACAGAAGACCTCCTTTTCCCGGAATGATAATCTGACCGCCATGAATATGACCGGTCAAAACTATGTCAGAGCCAAGCTCGGCATAGGTGTCAATGAAATAAGGTTTATGCGCGAGTGTTATGAGAAGTCTGTCATCGGGGATGGAAGTTACCCCGGTGCCGGGCTTTTCTTCTTCTGCATTTTCTT
>CACZPG010000019.1 GCA_902782965.1 uncultured Lachnospiraceae bacterium | reverse complement strand
GATATACCGATAATATTACTCTTATGGATTTCTTTACCGCCAACAGAAGTATCCCTTATGGCAAAGGTTATCTCACCGGATTTGATTTCACTCATTGTGGCTTCGATCATAGCACGATTATCATCCGGCTCAGCACTCTTATCAAAACAAATTATCCCACCAATTCCCTGCGGAATATTTCTGGAAGGCATTACATAAACCTTCTTATCGGTACATAATTCAGCCGCCTGATTGGAAGCAAGTATAATATTACTGTTATTAGGGAACAGGAATACATTTTCAGCATTCACATTTTGGATAGCTGCAAGTATATCATCAGTACTTGGATTCATGGTCTGTCCGCCTTCAATAATATAATCAGCCCCTATTTCTTTAAGGATTGACGAAATACCATCTCCGGCTGCAACAGCAACAATTCCATATTTTTCCTTAACCTTATTTCTTTCTGCCTTTATCTGTTTAAAAGCCGCTTCCTGTTCAGCAGCTTTTCTTTTCTCATTCTCAATCAGAGTCCTTTCGGAATGTTCTTCCCTCATATTATCAACTTTACAACGAGTGAGCTGTCCGAATTCAAGTCCTTTTTCGAAAGCCCTTCCAGGGTGATTTGTATGAACATGTATCTTGAGAAGCTCTTCATCAGCTACGCAAACAAGAGAATCACCTATCGACAGAAGATAATTCTTAATATCATCAACCTCTTTGTCAGACAATTCTTTATTAAGCAGTACTATAAATTCAGTACAATATCCATATTTTATATCTGCTGTGGAAATGTTATCTTTTCCACTTCCCATTTCATACACAGGCTTAGCCTTGGGAATTTCTTCCAGAATTCCTGCACCTCTCTGAGGAGCAGATACTGCACCCTCAGAAGCCTTCTCAACATCTTCTCCTTTCAGAGACAGATAGATGCCTTCAACCAGCGCAACAAGCCCCTGTCCACCTGAGTCAACTACTCCGGCTTCCTTCAGAACAGGCAGCATCTCGGGTGTCTTCTCAAGAACTTCTTTACCATATTCAAGAATCTGTTCCAGAAACAGAATAATATCATCTTCTGTTCCAAGCAGCATATCAGCTTTTTCTGCCATACCTCGCGCTACAGTAAGAATAGTTCCTTCTTTAGGCTTCATTACCGCTTTATAAGCAGTCTCAACAGCATGAGAAAAACCAGATGCTATATCATCAATATTAATCGTATCTTTATCACTGATTTCTTTACAGAAACCTCTGAGAAGCTGAGAAAGGATAACACCTGAATTACCTCTGGCACCTCTCAGGGAACCACCGGAAATAGCTTTGGCAAGCTGTGTGAAGTTCGGTTCAGAGATCGATTCGACTTCAGCAGCGGCAGTCATAATAGTAAGTGTCATATTAGTTCCGGTATCACCGTCCGGAACCGGAAAAACATTTAATTCATTTATATATTCCTTATTATTACTGAGATTATTAGCTCCGGATACAAAAGCCTTCTTCATCATCTCAGCAGACATATTAGTTAACGCCATATCAATTCCTTCCATAATCTGTATATATCATTTATTAACAAACGAATATTACACAACCATGTATAGCATCAGTCTATAACTCTGACACCTTCAACATAAACCTTTATATTATTTACTTTCATATTGGTATAGTCTTCAATCTGATATTTAACTGTGCTAACCAGGTTATTGGCAACAGTTTTAATATTAACACCGTAGGATACAATAATATGAAAATCAATATCAAGCGTATTATCATCATTTATCCTTACGCTGACACCTCTGCCTACATTATCACCTTTGAGAAGCTTAGCAAGACCATCCTTTACACTTATAGTAGCCATTCCAACTATCCCAAAACAGTCAAGAGCTGCATAGCCTGCATATTGGGCAATAACATCTTTCTCTATAACTATCCTGCCATATTCATTCTCAGTATTCTCTAACAATTCAGACATCGCAATACCTCCTGATTAAAAATATTCATTTAAACACGAAACATTATAACAGATTTATCATATAACAAACAGAATAAATATCATCAAAAAACAATGTTAATGTATTATCACTTATTTTTCAAGTCATCAAATTTCAAATACATCGTTATTAAAATGTAAAAAAAGAGACGTGGAACTTAATCCACGCCTTACATTTCATTATTCAGAAAATAATATCAAAAGAACTAAGCTCTCTCTACCTTACCTGATCTAAGGCACTTAGTACAAACATAAATAGTCTTTGGAGAACCATCAACCTTAGCCTTTACTCTTTTAATATTTGACTTCATAATTCTGTTTGATCTTCTATGTGAGTGGCTCACATTGTTTCCAAAATGAACTGACTTATCGCAATAAAAACACTTAGCCATACCCTGGCACCTCCTTACTTTTGCAAACTCGGACAGTCTGCTTCTGCCCGCAACATTTGGTATACTATCATATTTCAAATGCTAATGCAAGCATTTTATTAATTAATTTCAAAGTATTTTGTTAATTGATTTTCTTTGCAACAACAACATATCTTCCCTGATTAGCATGATAAGCACAGGTCGATAGTGTTATCAGTTTATCTCCATATTCCGCAGAAACCGGAATATCATAAGGAGTCATCTCCTTCACCTTGTTAATATACTCAT
>CACZPG010000018.1 GCA_902782965.1 uncultured Lachnospiraceae bacterium | reverse complement strand
TCTTTTTTATCGTCCTTTTTGTCCTCTTTCTTTTCTTCCTCGGACTTATCCTCGCCGGTATATTTAGAAGTAATACTTGCTTCTGCCTTACTTCCGGAAGCAGTGTATTTCACATTTGTACCGCTGGTCTGCTTCTCGATAGTTCCTGACAGACCTGAAGAAGCAGTCTGTGTGAAATTAGTCTGAGCAGTTTCTGTAACCGTATATTTAACTCCAATTGGAAGACCAATTATTGTAGCCGGAGAATCTGTTTTTACAGGAACCGTCATGGAAAGAGTACATTTAACAGGGTCAGAACCTTCAACAGCTGTGAATGTACCTTCAAGACTTGAACCTTCGACATGAACCTTCCTGCCGAGCAGTTCTTCTCCGCCTTCAAGAGTCACGTTGTAATTGAAGGAGGTGCCTGCAGGAAATGCATTTCCCGAATCATCCTTTACCTTCTTAAGAACAAGTGAACCACAGAGATAATCTATATTATCCTGAATCACTGTTCCTGCAGTATTAATATCATACTGGTCTTTACGAATCTTATATTTACTTATCTCTACATATTTATGTGGAACATCATTCGCCATGGCAACCTTGCTGAAGGTCACCTTTACGCCGGCCGGAACATTTCCAACACTCAGTTTCTGATTCACGTATAATCTTATCTGATAAGTGTTGCCACCGCCTTCGGTGTCACATTTCACTGTTCCGTTATTAATATCACCGAGACCCGAAGTCTGACTTGCGGTAGTGATATCCCCTATGTAATCATTTCCACCACTGGCCAGCTTAATGGTATATACAACCACTGCACCGGCATCCTGAGGATCTATTGTCCTCACAAATGATGCATCATTCGAATCACTGAATGAAAAACCCACTGCCTTCGCATAGAGAACGAAAGAATTCGAATCAGCAGCATTAATCTCTTTAATCCCAAAACTACCTGAGCCCAGCATCCCCAGAATAACTGCTGTACTCAGAATGAAACTCAATACTCTCTTACGTAAATTTGACATTTCAGAAATACTCCTATTGGTAATCTTTAAGAATTTTCCACACCTGTCAAATACTTTTTAACCCTTAATCTTCATTATTATGCATTTCTATATTATCGAAAAGACTGGCAAAATAGAATATCGCTACTTCCAGAAGCGGTAAAACATATCTTGCATCTGAAGCAGGTATTGCCAGTAACAAGAACATATTATATATCACTACCGGAACTATTGAAATAACAAATTTCTTGTTCTTTTTGATGATAATTATATATGAAGCAATAATAATTATAAACAGTCCTAATCCGCCCCTAAGGAAGAAGGTCTTCAGAATATTCACATCATCATATAATGAAGAAATCAATCTGGTAACCGGATAGAATACAGTATAGGTAATACTCTCATCTCTTTCCGATTTACTAAGTGAACCTATATACATCTGATAATTATGCATGTCATACGGTTCTGATATTTTCCAGATAATATTTCCCATTCCCATAAATGCTCTGAACCAGATAACCGGGTGTTTTACTACCAGCTTTGCATTCATCTTTATAAGGAATGATCCATAATTATCTTCAACTATAAGCCGGTTGAGGGTTCTCAGGTTATCCACTCCGATGTCGCCCCATGGACGCGCCATATTATCCGACCAGTATTTATTATAGTATTGTCCCCACTCATCTAAAGGCATAACCTTCTCAAGTTCAGCTATATCTTCCTTCTCTAAATCCACACCTTCGGAAACAGCCGCTCCGATCATTGATACCGGTGTACTGTACTTGACATACGCTTCTACCTTAGTGACATTATTCACCTGGAACAATACTACATAGATCAGAAGATAAGCAGCTATATGAACCACCGGAACTATAATAAATCTCTTTACCAGTTTTCTGTCTGTTTTGAAAATGTAAATACCAAGAACTATGAAGCCTGCTATAGTAGCTATATAACCGCCCTGACGGCACAGAGTAACGAACAGTCCCGCCACTCCTGTCATCAGAATATCCGACAGGCCTATGCTGTTCTTTCTGATAATATTATAAATACCGGCTGTAAATGCTAACATTCCCATTGCAAATACAGTATCCTTATACATTACTTCCAGGTACAGGAACGGTGTAATCGAAACAACGTTTAATACTGTATAAAGCTTCATGGAAACAACGGAATGACTCTCCAGGTTTCTTATAATATATATATTTATCAATATCCAGATAATCGTCTGTGTAACATTGACTAAGAAAGGATACTTTCCGTTAATACTAGATATCTGAACGAAAAGCAGATATCCATACGTATCCCAGTCACTTGGAGATTTCTCCGCAATCCTCAGAAGAACTCTCGCTACATCATCATTCATCCAGATACCCGGTATAGTTGAGAATAAGAATATCAATGAAGCTATGCATATAGCTATTATGCATAGAGTCGAGGTTTTGATTCTCCGTGCAGATTCAGTATTATTAGCATCTTTAATCTCATCTGATTTAATTACCGTTCTGTCAAAAAAGCTTATAACGGCATTAAGCATATACCAGCTGCCGGCAAGGAAGGCAGGAATATAAATTCCACCTTTCCATATAATAGTAATAATATCTTCCTGTATCAGACCATTTCTGAAGACATCAGTAACCGGCATCATCAGCAGAAAGAGAACCAGAAGAATCATTACCGGTATCTGTTTCTTATTTCTGATTATTATGCTCTTATCCTTCTTCAAAGAACGCATATATACTATCAGAGCAAACAGGATAACAAACCAGGCATTTTTGAAGGCTGCATTTGATATTTCATTAAATACTAACGGCAGAGGACAAAGAGCCAGTATCATATACGCCGGAATGAACCAGGTGCGAGCCTTCTTCTTAATCAGCTCGTCATTAATGATCGAACGCTTCTTATATAAGGCAAATACCAACAGTATAAGAGCCGTAATAATAGAAATCTGCCATCCGGTAACTACACCTTCAGGAGTGAACTTGAAAACAATAACATGCTGTCCGGCAGGAACACTGATTCCTATTCCATCCATAGTATGTATTATTTCTCCTTCTGCCCCATCAACATAGGCAGTCATTCCCGGAAGGTCAGGAATAGCAAAATAATACATTCCGCCGTTTTCATCATTAACAACACTTCTTATGCTGGAGGAAGAATAACCCTGTTCACTAATGGTAGCTTCACTTAGTTTCTCATATAACTTTGAAAGATTATCTTCCTGCAATACCCCAATTCTGATATCTGAACCGTTGACAACACCACCATTTATAGGTGCAGGAGCATAGAAATATATATCACTCTCTCCATCCGTAGTAACTGTATCAACATATTCAAGTGCCTGTGCTATCTGAAGGTAGATATAACCTTTGATATTACTATTCAGATGAATCGTATATAACGCATTTCCCTCTGCATCAGTTTCACATATATAGTAGTTTTCTTGTGCAGACTCAGAGATTTCAGACGCAGGTATATTATATACCTGATATATATCTTCAATTCCTAACGCATTGGCGAATTCATTATCTCTTTCAAAGGAGGATTCGAAGTTATTATAGGACTCTGATAACTCCGCCCATTTCGAAACAGCCTTATCATCTATCTTGATTCCCAATGGCAGATAATACGGATTCTGACAAAGAACCAGATTGTCCTCCATATCTATAGGAACGTATGGAGATTTTGTTTCAAATTTATCCGAGCTGATGACATGATACTTCACATGCAGCATCATGTCAGCCACAGGAGAACCTGCTGTATAATAGGTGATATTCTTAGAGAAAAGCACGCCCCATCT
>CACZPG010000017.1 GCA_902782965.1 uncultured Lachnospiraceae bacterium | reverse complement strand
TTATCGGACATTTCGGACTTGGTTTCTATTCGGCTTTCATGGTTGCTGAGAAAGTTACTATTGACACTCTTTCTTATCAGGAGGGTGCAGAAGCTGTTCATTGGGAGAGTGATGGTGGTCTTACCTATGAAATAGCTGAAGGTAATAAGAATTCCAGAGGAACTGTTATTACTCTTTATCTAGCTGATGACAGTCTTGAGTTCTGTAATGAATTCAAAGTTAAGGAAGTTATAAATAAATATTGTTCTTTTATGCCTATTGAGATTTATTATATAAATGAGGATAAGGCTAAAGAAGCAGTTGAGAAAGAAATCGAAGCGGAAGCTAAGATTGTAGAAGAAGAGAAGAAAGAAGCTAAGAAGAAGGCTGCAGCTGAGGAGGACGATCTGATAGGTGGAGAATCTTCTGAAACTGAAGAAGGCTCAGATGAGGCTAATGCTGAGGAAGAAGCTTCTGAAGGTGAGGAAGCAACAGAAGCAAAAGAAGATGAGAATGCTCCAAAGCCGTTGAATGATATTCATCCGCTCTGGACCAAGACTCCGGCTGATTGTAAGGATGAGGATTATATAGATTTCTATCAGCATGTATTCCTTGATTTCAAGAAACCTCTTTTCTGGATCCATCTGAATATGGATTATCCTTTCAATCTTAAGGGTATTCTTTACTTCCCGAGAATTAATCCTAATATGGATAAGCTCGAGGGTACAGTTAAGTTATACAATAATCAGGTGTTTGTTGCGGATAATATTAAAGAGGTTATCCCTGAATTCCTGCTTGTACTGAAGGGAGTTATAGATTGTCCGGATCTTCCGCTTAATGTATCAAGAAGCGCACTTCAGAATGATGGATTTGTAGCGAAGATTTCTGATTACATTACAAAGAAGGTGGCTGATAAGCTTATCGGTATGTATAAGAACCATAAGGAAGATTATGAGAATCTTTGGGATGATCTGAGCCCATTCATCAAATTTGGTTGTCTGAGAGACAATAAGTTTGATGAGAAGATGAAAGAATATATGATCTTCAAGAATCTTGAAGATAAATATATTACGCTTCCTGAATACCTTGAAGCTGCAAAAGAAACTCATGAGAATCAGGTTTATTATATTTCCGATGCTGAGACTCAGGCTAATTATATACGTATGTTCAAGGATGAAGGAATTGATGCCATCTACCTGACACATAATATTGATAATCCATACATTACCATGATGGAAGCCAGAGATGATAAGGTTAAATTCATGCGTATTGATTCAGAGGTCAGCTCGAATTTCAAGGGAGAGGCTCTTTCCGAAGAAGATGAGAAGAAATATACAGAATCCCTTACAGAGGTATTCAAAAAAGCTCTGAATAATGATAATATTAAGATTAAGGTTGAATCATTGAAGGATGAGAGTGTCTCATCAATGCTTACACAGTCTGAAGCTGACAGACGTATGGCAGAAATGATGAAAATGTATGCAGATGCAGGCATGGGTGGTATGGGACTTGATTATGGTTCTAATGCCCAGACTCTCGTTCTGAATTCCAATAACAAGCTGGTTAAATATGTGCTTGATAATCCGGAAGGTGAACTTACGGATACAATCTGCTGCCAGCTTTATGATCTGGCTGTTCTTGCAAATAAACCACTTACAGCTGATGAACTTACTAAGTTCGTTGCAAGAAGTAATGAGGTGCTTGCTAAACTGATCTAAATTAATTGAGGGTTATTATATGGAGAGACAGGGGTTATTTCCAAATCAGGGTGTGCCGCAGAATCAAGGCATGCCACAGAACCAGGGTGTGCCGCAGAACCAAGGCATGCCACAGAACCAGGGTGTGCCACAGAATCAGGGCATGCCACAGAACCAGGGTGTGCCGCAGAACCAAGGCATGCCACAGAACCAGGGTATGCCACAGAATCAGGTTATGCCACAAAATCAGAATATGGCTCCGGCAACTGTGCCTGTAAAACCTAATGTTGTGGTGATTGGTAATTCCGGAGTTGGAAAGACTACGCTCATCAGAACATTATTCGCTGACAGGGATTTTCAAACTGAAGTCACAAAGGAACTGCGACTTTATGATGGTCCTGCGCTGGGCTTCAGACTGATTGATACAGTTGGTTTTGAATATGGTTATATGAATCAGGTTAAGGCCATTAATGCTATAAAGAAATGGTCGAAGGAATCTATTAAGAAGGATGATCTAAGCAGACAGATTAATATGATCTGGTACTGCATTGATGGGACTTCCAAAAGATTTGCCAAGAGAAATGTTGATATGTTTCTGAAATCTACTTCCTTCTGGCAGAGTGTTCCGATCATTGTGGTAATTACCAAATCCTATTCTCAGATAGAACGTGATGAGAATGTGAGGATGGTTCAGGAGGCTTTTGCTAAGAGTGGTAAGTCCGGTTTGAATCTTAAGGCTATTATTCCTGTAGTTGCCAGTACTTACAGGATAGACCAGAATGTGAATGTTATTCCGTATGGTCTGGATGAGCTTCTGATGGCTACTGATTTCTATATGCCGGAAGGTTTTCTTGCTGCTAGACAGGATATCGGAAAATATAAACTTGTAAACAAGAGGATGATGGCTCATACCCTTGTGGGAGCGTCTACTCTTGCTGCTGCGACAATCGGTTTATCACCGATACCGTTCTCTGACGGGGCCTTGCTGACACCACTTGAAATAGGCGAGATTAAGAGTCTTGCAAAGATTTATGATATGCCGTTTGATGAGAAGTCAGGCTTGTTTCAGACTATGATTGAAGCAGGCGCAGCCGGTGTTATAGGTAAATCTGCGTTAGGAATTCTAAACAGTATTCCGGGGATTAATCTGGCGGCCGAAGCACTTAATGCTATAGTTGCAGGGACAATTGTTGCTGCGCTTGGTGAAGGCTGTGTATATGTTTTTGAACAGATATACACCGGTGCGAAGTCTGCAAATGATGTTGAATGGGTTAAGAAATCTCTGGAATCTGAAACTGTTAAGAAACTTATGTCCAGATTGCAGCCCATTATTTATGAGATTCAGTCTAAAGGACCGGGTAATAAGCTTACAGCCAAGGATATAGTTTCTATTATTTTAAAAAATATAAAATAAAAAGGTGCCGTGTGGCACCTTTTTTATGCTTTATTACAAACGTATGATATGTTAAAATAACTAAGACTATTCTATGGACGGAAATGTAACTTAGTGATTGTTTTAAGAAAAGGGGTTTTTATGAAAAAAGTATTATTAACGATTCTGATGGCTATTTGTGTTTTATGCTTTACCGGATGTATTAGATTTAATACTACCGTACAGGTCAAGAGTAATGGTAAAGCAGATGTATCAATGCTTTATGCTATGCAGAGTGAAGATGGAACAGATACTGATAGTGGTTCTGTAGCAGATTCTTTTGATGAACTTAAATCAGAGGGATGGGAAGTAGAAGAATATCATGAAGATGATTATTATGGCGTTAAGTGTACCAAGAAAAATCTTGATTTCAATGATATTTCAAATCAGATGGGTGATACTGAAGATGCTACCGGAATAATGGACAGTTCAGCCTTCAAAGTTACCAAGAAGGGTATGACATATACCTTTGACTGGGATCTTGGGGATTCTGAGCAGGATACTGAATCAGATGAATTTACCAAGAGTATTAAAGAGGGCGGCGGCTATATGACATTTACGCTCAAGGTTCCAACGAAAGCCAAGAGCAGTAATGCAACAAATGTATCTGATGGTGGAAAGACACTTGAATGGGATCTTCTGGATAATAAAGGCGAAGGAATTCACGCTGAATTTACGCTGATTAACTGGCCGTTAATTATATGTATTATCCTTGCTGTAATAATAGTTATAATAATTGTAATTGTAATAATTTTTGTATCCAGAAATCAGAATAATTATACTGTTCCTGCAAGACCGGCTAATCAGTATGGAACACCACAGTCTCGTCCTATGGATCAGTTTGGAATGCAGGATGATTCTCTGAATCAAAGTGGCATGGGACAGCAGGCGCCACAGCAGCCACAGCAGGCAGTACCGCAGGCAGAGCCATATGCACCGCAGCAGCCAATGCAGGAACCACAGCAGCCGCAGTCACCGCAGCAGCCACAGGCTCCTGTACAGGATGAACAGCCATACCAGCAACCATATGAACAGCCGTATGATGATTCATTCCAGCCATATCAATAATTCGAAAGATAAATAATTACATAGTTTAATTGATCAGCCCTTCTCTATATTTATAGAGCAGGGCTGGTTTCCTATTATATAAAAAAACGCTCCGCTAAGGATGCGTCTCGGCGCATAAATTTCACGAGCTATTACCGTCTACTGGTATTAAAAAGTTTTCTAATGCCATTGTAATTACCTGATTTAAAGAACAATTATTTATAACGGCATATTCAGATAATCTTTTATGTAAAGATGGATTTGTCCTTACATTAAAACATCCTGAAAAGTATTTGTCAGGTTCTTTATTTATAATCTTAGGGCTAACACTCGTGACTTTAGTCATGAGATACAGCCCTTTTTACACATATATTTTACTAATTACTATAATATC
>CACZPG010000016.1 GCA_902782965.1 uncultured Lachnospiraceae bacterium | reverse complement strand
TCATAATATTTATAATACTCATAATATTCACAATATTCATATAATTATCATTATAATCATCTTAACATTCATCATATCTTTCAAACAGCTCTAGCAGTTTCTCCTTATAAAGCTCCGGAGCTACATAGGAGCTGCATAAATGTCTTGCTTCCGGAACCATCACCAATTCCTTAGGTGCATTACATAGTTCGTAGTTCAGGGCTGAATTTCTTGGCCAGACATAGGTATCATCAACTCCATGAAAGAAAAGAACCGGTTTAGTATTCTTCTTAAGAGCTTCTGTTGTATCGGTTTCCTTCATTCTGAAACCTGCAAACAAACGGCAGAACATATCAACTCTGATAAGCAGGAATTCAATCCAATGAAGATGAAACCAACCGGAGGCTATATCCCGTAGCTGTTGCTTCATGCTATGAAATCCACAGTCTGCAATTAGTCCATGAACTTCATCAGGAAGCTCACATTCACTGGCCAGAAGAACTGCAGCCGCTCCCATTGACTGACCATAGAGGTATATAGGGAGCTTGAACTCATTTCTCTCATTTAGCAGCTCAACCCAGTCAAGGATATCATACTTTTCCTTGGCTCCGAAGGTTATATACTCTCCTTCACTCTTCCCACAGCATCTCTGATCTATGAAAAGCAGATCCGAATCATTCTCATGGAGAAACTTTGCCATGTGAGCCATGCTTCCAAAACTGGTTCCCCTATAGCCGTGACTCAGAAGTATAATTCTCTTAGGTTTATCTGCCGGAAGATAAAAGGCATGAAGTCTAAGCCCATCCCTGCTCTTAATAAACATATCCTGCATATCCTGTTCTTCACACCACTGTCTGGCAGCCAAATACTCTTCTTCATATCCATGTCTGGGATGATTGATCTGTGTATGCTTTAATTGAAACCATTTCTTCCTATTGGAGGAGGACGACTTCTTCTCCTTCTTCCCTGCATAAGTTATAAATCTGAAGAACGGCCAGGCCATACCGGTGAATATTCCGGCTGCAAAGACGAGAGTAGCCGCCAGGTCAATCATTATATTTTTCTTATTCTTTATCATGATATAAAACCTCATCAACATTTTGCTATACGAAATGTTACCTGCGAAGCAGGTGAATAGAAACCAAAGATATAAACTTGCCCCATTCTGGCGAGTCTGCTACAATAAAGCTGCTAAAACATTTGATATCCTAGCAAAAGCTATATTAACACTATATGACAATTCAAAAGGATAAACTCTATGAATTATAACATAAAGAATATAAAATGGGACAGAATCTGGATATATTTTGAGACAGATAATATTCCAAAGGATAAAATCATCCGTCTGCGGAGTACTGACGGCAGTTTCTCTGCTCCACTCAGAAGCTGCAAAGATGATGACTTTTTGAAGGCTGCCGGTATAAATACCGGTTCTGACAATTCTTCCTGGTATAAGATAAATATCACAAATCCGGGGAACTGCGAAATGCTTCCCGTAGGAATCTATAATCTGTTCGTTGAATCACGGACTCCCATCATTAAGACTGATACTGAAAATATTAACGAAAATATTAATGAAAATAATAATGAACTAAAAAAGAGGACAATTCTTTCTACTTCAATAAAAGACATCAGTAGCCTTAATCGAAAGTTTGTATATTTCCATAGTGAGCGTGCCTACAGGGTTCAATTCTCCTCCAGGAACGGACTCAAAATAAAAACCAGTGATATACATATTTCCGGGCTTGGGCTTAAACATAACACTCTGTCTTTCATAAGAACCTCCAGACATAAACTGGCAAAAGCCATACTCAGATTCATATATGACCACGAGTATTATGCCTTCCACAGGGATCTTCCTTTTATAATTTATGAAAGCCGATTCTTGAATAAAGACAAACAAAAAAATATAAGTTTACCTGAGATTCAGAGAAGGAAAGCCCGTATAATCCAGAGAAAGAAGAATCCTAACATCCTGCTCATGTCTGATCAGAGTGAGGAAATGGGTTCAAATATGCTGGCTCTGAAAAAAGCCCTCATAAGAAAGGGATATAAACCGAAGGAAGCTCTCCGGGCTATTACCACAAAGCATTACAGTATAATTCATTGGATCAAAACCCTGAAAAAGATTGCAGAGGCTGACTTTATCTTTCTGGATGACCATAGTCAGACCACAGACTGGCTCACTATCAAGGGAGCTGTAATCACACAACTATGGCATGCCGGTGCCGGATTTAAATCCACCGGTTACAGCAGATTCGGTATGCCTGCAAGTCCTGCTCCTAAATCCGGACACAGGCAGTATACTTACGGAATCGCAGGTTCTAAGAAGATACGTCATTTCTTTTCGGAGGTATGGGGAATAAATGATGACATGGTTCTCCCCACTGGTATGCCCCGACTGGATGAATATCTGGATGTTAAGTACAGAAAAGAAAAAACCGCTGAACTGCTTATTAAATATCCAATATTATGTAAACAAACTCACACTATTCTTTTCGCCCCAACCTACCGTGGAGAGAATAAACGCCATGCTTATTATCCATATGACAAAATAGACATGGATAGGCTTTATGAATTATGTAAACTAACTAATTCTGTTATCTTATTTAAGATGCATCCTTTTGTTACGGAACCGGTTCCTATTCCTGATGAGTATAAGGACTGTATTATGGATATCTCCGACTATCCAAATATCAATGATCTGTTCTATGTTACAGACCTATTGATCACAGATTATTCTTCAAATATATATGAATATTCTCTTATGAAGAAGCCTATGCTCTTCTACGCTTTTGACATCGATACATATACAAAAGAAAGAGGCTTCCACAGAGATTACCGGACAAATGTCCCCGGTAAAATTGCAGAAACCTTTGATGAGATGTATGACGCTATCAAAAATAATGACTTTGATTATTTCAAAGTTGAAGAGTATATAGCTAACAATTTCGAATATACAGATTCCCACGCCTGCGATCGAATCATCGACTGGATCATACGTGGAAAAAGAAAACAGCCGGATTAATCCTCCGGCTGTCTTCTTTTTTATTTACGTACAGCATTCTTTATTATCTTAGATATCTCTACTATCGGAATAATGATAAATGCAATTCCAACCGCTGTAAGGAATTCCTTTCCATCAATATAGCTGAAGGAGAACAGATTTCTGAGGGCTGGTACATACAGAATCGTAACTGTAAGTACTACCGAAAATACAAGTGTAGCCCAGAGAGTTTTATTCTGCTTCTTTATTTTGAAAATAGAAGTATTTCTTGATCGCATATTGAAGCTGTGGAATATCTCCATAAGTGACAGTGTCAGAAATGCCATTGTCATTCCGTCAGCTGAAGTCTCAACTGCCCAGGCACCTGTTTCATAATAATGTCCTACAGCATATGAAACTACTGTAAGAACCGCGATAACAGCACCCTGAAGAATGACATCAACTCCCAGTCCTCCTGAGAATATACCATCAGTCTTATTTCGCGGCGGCTGTGTCATGGTATCAGCCTCAGCCTCTTCCATTCCAAGTCCGATAGCCGGGAAACAGTCGGTAATAAGATTGATCCAGAGCAGATGTGCCGGCTTCAGAATTACGAAATTCATAATTGTGGCTATAAATATAGCAATTACCTCGGCAAGGTTAGAAGAAAGCAGGAACTGTATTGCCTTTCTGATATTATCATAGATTCTTCTTCCTTCAGCAACCGCTGCCACTATAGTAGCAAAATTATCATCGGTAAGAATCATATCAGCTACATTCTTGGTAACGTCCGTTCCGGTGATTCCCATTCCGACACCGATATCAGCCGACTTGATTGAAGGTGCATCATTTACACCATCACCTGTCATAGCTGTGACTCTTCCCATTTCTTTCCATGCATTTACTATTCTAACCTTATGTTCCGGCTGAACTCTTGCATAGACGCTATAGTCTCCTACATGTTTCTTAAAGTATTCATCTGACAGCTCTTCAAGTTCAGAACCTGTAATAGCTTCAAATGTAACTGCATTTCCATTCTCATCAAAACCATCAAGTATTCCCAGCTCTTTTGCTATAGCAACAGCTGTATCCTTATGGTCTCCGGTGATCATTACCGGTCTGATTCCGGCTGCACGACAATGTCCAATAGCAACCTTTACTTCAGGTCTGATAGGATCTATCATTCCGCAGAGTCCCACATATATCAGATCTTTCTCAAGTGCTCCCGGAGCAAAGTCACCCGGTACACTATCATAAGCCTTATATCCAAGCGCAAGTACTCTAAGAGCCTTGTCAGCCATGTTCTTATTTGCCTTCTTAATCTCCGAAAGAACTTCAGAAGTAAGTTCCTTCACCTCTCCATCCTTCAGATAATAAGAGCAGCATGCAAGTACACAATCTGGCGCACCCTTTGTGAACTGCAGATATCATCCCTCAGGATTCTCATGAACCGTAGTCATCATCTTTCTGAGAGAATCAAATGGAGCCTCGCCAACTCTGGCAAATGTATTCTTAAGGTCTCCCTTAAGCATACTGTTCTTTGCAGCATCTGTTACAAGGGCACATTCCGTTGCTTCTCCAACCGCTTTATCAGTCTCCCACTCAGCATCTGAACAAAGAGCCATACCACGGATAAGAAGCTTTCCGTCTTCTGAAAGCTCATCATCAGGAAGAAGCTTTCCGTTATCATCCTTCTTAACATCAACACTGCCATCAGATATGGTAACATGTTCAACTACAGTCATCTTATTCTGAGTAAGAGTACCTGTCTTATCTGAACATATTATTTCCGTACAACCAAGTGTCTCGACTGCAGTAAGCTTTCTAATAATGGCATGATTCTTAGACATATGAGTCACACCTATGGAAAGAAGTACTGTAACAACTGCAGCAAGTCCTTCCGGAATAGCAGCTACCGCAAGTGATATGGCAACCATAAAGGTATTAATAAAGAAATCACCTGTAAGCCCCTGACCAGTTACAAGATTTCTGATTATATTTATAGCAAATATAACAGCACAGATAACGATTACCATTATTGAAAGAATCTTTGAGAGCTCCGTAAGCTTTATCTGAAGAGGAGTCTCTTCATCAGAAGCCTTTGACAGCTGATCAGCTATCTTGCCCATCTCAGTAGTCATACCTGTATCTGTTACAACAGCCTTACATCTTCCGTACTGTACAGATGAACCCATATAGATCATATTAGCCCTGTCGCCCAGAGGAATGTCTGTTGCACCCTCAGTAGAGAGAACATCTGCTGTCTTCTCTGACGGAACTGATTCTCCTGTAAGTGCAGCTTCCTCGACCTTGAGAGAGGCAGCTTCAATAATTCTCGAATCTGCAGGCACACTGTCTCCGGCCTCAAGAGAAATGATATCTCCCGGAACCAGTTCAGCCGAAGGAATCACACTGACCGAACCATCTCTTATAACCTTCGAAGTAGCAGCTGCAATTTCCTGAAGAGCAGCTATTGCCGACTCCGCCTTGGATTCCTGATAAACACCAAGAGCAGCATTTACTATTACTACCGTTAGTATAATAAAAACGTCCGCAAATCCCTCATGAGAGAAAACAGCTGTAATTGCAGAAATAATTGCGGCAATGATCAGGACAATTGTCATTGGCTCGCAGATTTCTTTCAGAAACTTATTGATCAGGCTTTCCGGTGCCTTTTCAGCAAGCTTATTCTCACCATATTTTTCTAGCCTATTCTTAGCTTCCTGTGAAGAAAGGCCATCTTTATTAGAGTCTAATTCGTTTAATACACTCTCATATTTCTCAAGATAATACTTCATCTTATTACATATTCTCCTTGCCAATCAGCATTGTGAAAGATTATCCCGATCAGTCTTTCTTCTTATCCATTAAATCCTTAGCTACATCTAATACCTTATCTTTGGCTTTCTCGACATCCTTCTCATCGATACCTGCCTTCTTTGCAGCATCTGTTGCTTTTTTTGCAGCATCTGTCGCCTTGTCAACAACCCCTTTTAAATCATTTAAATCTGCCATTTCAAAATCCTCCTTAAATACTTTGTCTATGGGCATATGAAAAATAGCCCTGTAATATATACAGGACTATTCTACATTTTTATAATTGATAAATCAATAGAGGATTAATCTGCTCTATTGTACATTAATTTTGAAAGTTACATATTTATCAACGGATTTATGATTTTTATCACCGCCTGCGCTTACCTTTACTTTAACAGTATACTTACCCTTCTTAAGACCTTTCTTTACAGTTACTACACCTTTCGTAGAAACAGTAATCTTCTTATTTCCTTTAGACTTTTTAAAAGTTATCTTGCCTTCGCCACCAGCTATCTTAAATGCATTCTTTTTCTTAATTGTAGCTTTTCTTTTCTTAATACTACTGTGTTTTATTGAATGAGTTTTCTTTTTAGCCGTGGCTGTAAGTGAATTTTCAGCCTTACCAATCTCAAAGGTTCCTTCCTTACTTCCGGTGTATTTACCTTTTCCGGTAAGTATATACTTAGCAGTTCCTGCATTAGTATTATCAGAATAAGCCACATCATAATCAGTACCCTGCACTAAAGTATCAGCTCCTATTGTAACTGTAAGAGCCGGTGTAAGCGCTGAACCGGTATATGTCTGAGGAGCTACAGTAACCTGAGCGCTGCTTACATCAACAGGTGCCGGGTTAGCCGGAGTCTC
>CACZPG010000015.1 GCA_902782965.1 uncultured Lachnospiraceae bacterium | reverse complement strand
TGCAGACAAATGCAGGTGTTGCTGCTAAGATGTTTGAAGCACTCTATGATGCAAATATCAACATCAGAATGATTTCTACATCAGAGATAAGAGTAACAGTTCTTATCAACGAGAAGAACACAGAGAGAGCGCTTAACGCAATTCATGATAAATTTAATCTCGGTAACGAGTAGTTGTATGGGGTGGAATCATATTGATGGAGTTAATTAAGACTTCGTCAGTACAGATTCTATAGATATTTAATATGGGGAGGTTACACATATGGGCGTATTTGGTATGATGCTTTTTGGTATCGATGATGACAGCAAGTCAAAACCGGAGCAGCAAAATGTAGCAGATCAGGCTGAAGAGAGATTGTCTGAGCTTATTGACAGAAGCAAGGCAGTGGCTGCACTTTCCGTATATGCAGCAGCAGTAGACGGAAGCATATCTCTTGATGAATATATGGAGATAGATATGAATGTCGGAGCTGCGAGCGAGAAGAAGAAGCTTCCGGAGAGAGTAGTTGAAGAAATAAGCAGCATTTATGATAAGCATAACATGACCTGGGATGATGTAAAGAAATATCTCGATGAGGTTTCTACTGATTCTCTTGCAGAAATGTCCGGATATCTGGACAGTATCATTAAAGCCGATTCAGAAGTTTCCGAAGCTGAAGAGCAGGTAATCAAACAGTTTGAAAGTTATGTAGAAAGCAGAAAATAATATGTATTTATAAATGAGTCAATAGGATTCAACATGGAATGCCTATTGACTCATTTTTCTATGATTGTTCGAAGTACTGTGATATACTATGGTGCAGACACCTTGAGGGACAGCATGAGTCAGATAGCACCAATTAATGAAGAAGGATAGAAATAATGGAGTTAAAAAAGGATTCAAATACAAATAATGAACCGAAGGATATGGATTTCGATGGTATGTTCGATGTGCCGGTGGATGATTCACTGAGCCAGACCATTTCAGAGAATAAGAAGCATCTGACCAATGATTATGCCAGAAGCGGAACCAATACCTCCTATGTTGGAGGAAAGGCTGCCGAATGGGATGAGAAAATTGAGAAGAATGCTTTTCGAATGTCTGAGGATCAGATGAAGAAATCTCTTGAGAAGACAGCTCAAGAGAAAAGTGATGATAAAGCTAAGATTCTGCTTGGTTCAGAAATACTGATGTATCTGGCTTTTGGATTTTTCGTTCTTATGGTTGTAAAAACTTCAAGGATAGAAGCTTATGACATTCCACATAATCTCAAGTATGTATCTCTTGGTGTAATGGTTCTGACCATAGTACTTTTGATAGATGCCCTGCTGGTATTCTTTCTTGAAGCCAGAAAGGCTATGCTCTTTGTACTGGCGATGGTGCTTGGAGTATTCTATCCTCTTTACAGGAGCAAGACTGTAAGAGGGACTGTTATTCCCGGTATTCTATGCTTCCTTCTGGCGGCTGCAACCTGGACGATGCTTATTGTAAGTGCCGGACAGGGCGTGACAAAATACGGAGAAGCGCTTGTTTATACAGAGGATGAATACACAAGACATGCGGTAGCTGAACTGATGGATCAGAATGCTGAGAACGGAACGCCTCTCAGAATAATAATCAAGAAAGCTGAGAAGAACGGTATCCAGAAGTACGAAGTATCTGATAATGGTGATAAGAGGGAAATAACTGTAACCGGTATAGGTTCGAAGGAGTATAATTTCGGAAATGAGACTCTGTCAAATCCGAATGGTATGAATGCTGTTCTTGTATTCCAGAGAAAATCACAGACAGAGCCCTTTGTAATTAAAGAGGTTACTCTTGATTCCACAAAACTCAGTGAGAAAAGAGTTAAACAGTTCTGGGCTGCAATGTTGGGAGATTAGTTGTTGTGGGACACAGGATACCTGAGTGGGAATCCTTGATGCTGAATATTTAGGATTTAAGAGGGATAAGATGAGTTCATACATAGAATTCAAAAACGTAAAGAAAATATACAAAACAGGTGAGGTTGAGATACACGCTCTCCGTGATGTTAATTTTGAAATCGAGAAGGGAGAATTCTGCGTTATAGTAGGAGCCTCCGGAGCGGGAAAAACCACAATACTTAATATTCTCGGTGGAATGGATACAATGACCTCGGGAAATGTGATCATTGATGGAAATGACATTTCCACATATAAGAAGAAAGAACTTACTGCCTACAGAAGGTATGATGTGGGATTTGTATTTCAGTTCTATAATCTGGTACAGAATCTGACTGCCCTTGAAAATGTTGAGCTGGCCGCTCAGATATGTAAAGAACCTGAGGATGCTGCGAAGGTTCTGACAGAGGTGGGATTAGAGGAAAGAATGAAGAATTTCCCTGCTCAGCTGTCCGGAGGAGAACAGCAGAGAGTTGCCATAGCAAGAGCCCTTGCAAAGAGCCCCAAGCTTCTTCTCTGTGATGAACCTACAGGAGCTCTTGATTATAATACAGGTAAATCGGTATTGAAGCTTCTTCAGGATACCTGTCGAAATAAGGGGATGACCGTAATAGTCATTACCCACAACCAGGCTCTTACTGCCATGGCGGACAGAGTGATCAAGGTTAAGAGTGGAACTATTTCAAGTATTAAGCTGAATGATAATCCGATGGACATTTCGGAGATTGAGTGGTAGGAACCCTAATGAAATAAGCAGATTTCAGCTTCGGAACAGGACTGAAGTCTTAATATTATCTGGATATCTATATGAAGAATATGATGCACAAAACTACATTACGTGAGATTAAGCAGACCTTTGGCCGGTTCTTCGCAATCTTTGCAATAATTGCGTTAGGAGTCGGCTTTTTTTCGGGTGTCAGGATTACCACTCCTGCAATTGTGCATACTGTTAATCTGTATTTTCGGGAGAACCAGCTCTATGATTATCGGCTTGTATCCACCCTTGGCTGGGAGAAGGAAGATGTGGAGGAATTCCGTAAGCAGGAGGATGTGCGATATGTGGAAGGCTCTTACACAATAGATGTTATATATAAGGAGTTTCAGGACACGAATGAAAGCAGTTCCGAACAGGAGTTTGAATCTGCAATACCGGAGGAGAGTTCTGATGATTCTACAATTCCTGAACTGATCCTGAAAACACACTCTCTCCCGAAGAATATCAGCAAGATTCAGGTGGTTAAGGGCCGTCTGCCTGAGAAGGAAGACGAATGCGTAATAGATTCTGTAGTAGGCGATAAGCCGGACATTGGTGGCAGGCTCAGAGTTCTTGATTCTAATGAAGAAGATACTATGGACATGCTGAAGGTTCGGGAATTCACGGTGGTAGGCTGGGTAGATTCTTCTTACTATATCAATTTTGAGAGGGGAACGACTTCTATAGGAACCGGAACTGTGGACGGTTTCATTTATGTTCCTGAGGAATCCTTTGATAGCGATGTATATACGGAAATATTCGTGAAATTCGATGAAGATCTGGAAATATATTCCAAGGATTATAAGGAATATATGAAGGAGAAGAATAAAGTCTGGGAGGATCTGACAGAGAAAATCGCCCAGGCCAGATATGACAGAATAATCAGTGAAGCTGAAGAGGAGATTGCAGACGGAGAGCAGGAGCTGGCTGATAAGAAGAAGGAAGGCGAAGAAGAACTGGCTGATGCGAAGCAGGAACTGGATGACGGAAAGCAGGAGCTGGAGGATGCAGAGGATAAGCTGACAGATGCCAGAGAGACTCTGGATGATTCAAAGAGGAAGCTGAATACGGCAGGAAGTAAGCTTGCGGATGCCTCCAATCAGTTAAGGGATTCCAAGCCGGAGCTGGATAAGGCTAAGAAAGAACTGGATAAAGCTAAGGCAAAACTGGATAAGGCTGAGAAGAAGCTGGACAAGGCCGATAAAACTATCAAGAAAGGCGAGGCAAGTATCAAATCCGGACAGAGTCAGATAGATACAGCTAAGGCTCAGCTGGATGCAAGTGATGCGGATCTGAAGGCACAGGAGGCAGCGTTTGCAGAGAAGGAGAAAGAATATCTGGCTCAGATGGAGCAGGCCAAGCCTATGTGGGATTTTCTTCCGGAGGATCAACAGGCAGCACTTACTCAGGCAGGAGTGGAAATTGAAACCGGAAGGGCGGCTCTTGAATCTGCAAGAGCCCAGATAGAAGCAGGAAAGGCTCAGATTGCACAGAATCAGGCGGCACTGGATAAAGCTAAAGCCGAACTTGAAAAGGGTAAGAAGGATTACAAGAAAGGTTTAGCTGAATATAAGACCGGACTTTCAAAATATAAGAAAGGTCTCGCCAAATACAATGATGGGCTGAAGGAATATAACAATGGCAAGAAAGAATATGAGAAAGGTCTTGCCGAGTATAATGATGGAAAAAGAAAGTATACTAATGGCGAGAAAGAATATGAAGATGGGCTTGCCGAATATGAAGACGGTAAGAAAGAATATGAGGATGGTGTTAAGGAATACGAAGACGGTGTAAAGGAATTCAATGAGAAAATCGCAGATGCTGAGAAGGAAATAGCTGACGCTAAGGATGAACTGGCAGATGTAAAGAAGCCGGATACGTTTCTTCTTGAGAGAAATACAAATATAGGATATGCCTGCTTCGATAATGATTCAGCCATTGTTGCGCAGGTAGCAAGAGTGCTTCCGGTATTCTTCGTACTGGTTGCTGCACTTGTTTGTATAACAACTATGAGCCGTATGGTAGAGGAACAGCGTACCCAGATAGGTGTATTCAAGGCTCTGGGTTATTCTGAAGGAACAATAATGGGTAAATATATGTTCTATTCAGGAAGCGCTGCAGTGTTAGGCTGTATATTAGGTTACGTTGGAGGAATACATCTGTTTCCTGCAGTAATCTGGCATACTTTCCAGTTGATGTACCATGCACTTCCGATCAAATTTATTTTTGATGTTAAACTGGCGAGTCTGTCTCTGCTGGCCTCTGTTGTATGTTCTTTAGGTACTACCTGGATAGCGGTAAGATATGAGCTGGCGGAAACAGCAGCAAGTCTTATGAGACCTAAGGCACCGAAAGCCGGTAAGAGGGTATTTCTTGAATATGTTCCTTTTGTATGGAACAATCTGAAATTCCTTCATAAGGTATCTATCAGAAATCTTCTGAGATATAAGGGAAGATTCTTTATGATGATAATAGGAATCGGAGGATGTACAGCTCTTCTGGTGGCAGGACTTGGAATCAAGGACTCAATAGCTGACTTCGCCTCTATGCAGTATGATGAGATTCTGACGGCAGATGCGTCGATAGTCCTGAAGGATATCAATAAGAGAAAACTTCCTGATCATACACAGGAGGTTTTTGAAGAGACTTCAGATTCATATCTGCTTCTTCATCAGTCTTCCTGGGATATGCTGTCCGGAGATAAGGTCAAGGAAGTTACACTACTCGTGCCTGATGAGAGTGATAGTATCGGAAAATATATGAATTTCCATGATATGGATCAGGAACCACTTACCTTCCCGAAGAAGGGAGAGGCATATATCTGTAACGCTCTTTCTGAAAGATATGACGTTGGAGTTGGGGACGAGATAGTTTTCCGTAATGAAGATATGAAGGAGCTGCATGTTAAGATAGCTGCAGTATTTGAGAATCATGTCTATAACTATGTGTTCATGTCTAAGGATACCCTGGAGGAGCAGCTGGGAGCGCCTCTTAAGATAAATGCTGCATTTATGAATTTCCCGGAGGGTTCGGATATATATAAGCTGCAGACAAAGGTGGCCAAGGATGACAATGTAACAAGTGTCATGATGTATGAAGAGGTTAAGGAAAGAATGTCAAAGATGATGAGCAGACTGGATTATATAGTTCTGGTAGTCATCATTTCTGCAGCCGGACTGGCAGCAATAGTTCTGTATAACCTGACTAATATAAATATTACTGAGAGAATAAGGGAGATAGCTACTATAAAGGTTCTGGGCTTCTTCAAGAGAGAGACTTCAGCATATGTATTCCGGGAGAATTTCGCTTTGACTGCTATCGGTGTCATATTTGGTCTCGGGCTGGGAATTCTGTTCCATAAATTCATTATGGCGCAGCTGATAGTTGATATGGTTTCCTTCAAATCCAGAATACTGCCAAGGAGTTTTGTGTTGAGTGCAGTTATGACCTTCGTCTTTACATTTATCATTAATGCATTCATGGAAATCAAACTTGAGAAGATCAATATGGCCGAATCGCTGAAATCAGTTGAATAGGAAAGAAGAGTATGTGAAAATTTACGAAAAAAATAATAAAAAATTCACAAAAATATGTGGTACTTCACAAAAAAATATCATATAATATACTTTGGGCAATATCATATATTATTACTGTTCTTTGGACCTGGAGGATATTCAGTCCATTGAGGTAAGGGGGATTCATGAACGAAACACTTAACTATTATGATGAGGATGATTTTGACAAATTAACGGGGCTTTCGGAGAAGACAGATTTTATTGAGAAATTAAGACATGCCTGCAAGAGTGAGAATGGTGTTCTTATTCTTATCAATCTGGATAATTTCGAAATTTTCAATGATGTTTACGGATATGATGTGGGAGGAGAACTCCTTCAGAAATGTGCGGATGCCATCAATGATAATACCAGTCCTGATGATATTAAAGGTCAGCTTGGTGGAGATGAATTTATCTGCTTTATCAAGGGTGTAAATGACCGCGTTTCATTTACCAGACTTTATAAGAGAGTGAATGAACAGATTTCTGAGTCAGCAAAGAAGCTGGTCGGTGAGGATATGAGAATATCTCTTGGAATTTCTATCGGAGTTGTTTTCGTTCCGAATCAGGGTACCGTATATGAGGAATTGTTTAAGAAGGCAGATATGGCACTGGAGCATGTAAAGCAGACCGGTGGTCAGGGATGTGCTTTCTATGGAAATGACCAGTCAACTGTCGGAAATGCGCTTATGGCAGATAATTTCGATCTTATCAGCAAAGGCCTTGACGGCGATGGAAAGGATCTGGGTGCTCTGTGGGTTGATTATGATCACTTCAGTATCATTTACAGATTCATGAGAAGATATATTCAGACCTACAACGGAGTTGCAGCCAAGATGCTGATAACTGTATCACCGGCGCATGATGCAATGTATCGTGATGAATTCGAAGAGATGACCAGAGAACTTGGTAAGGTAGTCAACAGTACTCTCAGAAAGAGTGATCTGATGATGCAGAGTAGACAGAATCAGTTCTTCCTGCTTCTGCCGGAGACCAATGATCAGTCTCTTCCAAAGGTATCTGCCAGAATTGTAGAGAACTGGAAGAAATCAAAATTCTATAATATGGCTAAACTCGATTTCGAAGCAGAAATGATTACACGTCCGGATTAAACCCGGGCGTGTTCTTGACTTATGAGTGAGTCATCCTGATCGGAGTAAAGTTTACCGGAGCTGTAATCGACAGAATTGTTTAATATAATTATTTAATTAGAGGATTACTGATGATATTTAGAGGATTGCTGATGAGAAACAAAATTAATAAAATTCGCTTGATACTGGGTATACTGATGCCTATTATTTTTGCTTCTGTTTTTTGTTTTGACAGTAAGGCTGAGTCGACCTTTATCTATAAAGCACGTGAAGTTGTATATAACGAAGCTGGTGATGCGGCATATTGCTATAAGATCAAGAATCTTTATCAGGATGTGTTCGTTGAGAAGGATTTGAGCCGGCTGAAATTGAATGAATGTTTCACCACTCAGGCATATGATGGTGAAACTAAAGAATATAAACGTGTTACGATGATTATTGTCCCTTACGGAACTGAAAGTATATCCGACAAGCTTCCGGCGAGCAATAAGAAATATAATGGGACCACCGGTAAAATTGAAGAATATCCCATTACATGGTCGGCTGTTCCGGAGGGTGGATTTAATCATGTCGAGGGATATGATTTCGTACTTACCGGAAATAGTGAAGTTGGAGCATTAAATGTAATCGTTTGTGTGCTTCCTTCAGAAACTCTAAATGTGAAAAGACCTGCAGAGGGCATGGTATTTACTGCACAGGGCGATAAATATACCAATGGAACCTTGACGGGAGAATTCAGAACTTATTCTAATCTTAAATATTTTGTTTTGACGGATGGTTCGAAACTGTCATCAGGAATTGTAAATATCGGTGGGGCTAATTATTCCTTAGATGAGAATGGCGCTTGTTATTTCAATGAGTATCGTGGTGGATATTTCTATGGAGAAGATGGAAGAAGGGTTGAAGGAATAACCTATCAGTGGGGTAAGGAAGACGATAACGATATCTATTATGACAGTAATGGTAACAGGCTTACTCTGGCATATGCCTTAATAGATGGAAATATTACCTTCTTTGACGGAAGAGGCTATGCATGGCAGACCTTCGGTTATCCATCTTACGTACTCGATAGCAATAATGTGCTTGTAGGTGTTCCGGCGAAATTTGATAATACAAGT
>CACZPG010000014.1 GCA_902782965.1 uncultured Lachnospiraceae bacterium | reverse complement strand
GTCTCGCTCTGATTCTCTTCTTCCTCCAGCTGAACCGTCTCGTTTGTATCATCCTCTGTAAGGCGGTAGGTCTCGCTCTGATCCTCTTCTTCCTCCAGCTGAACCTTCTCAATTATATCATCTTCAGTCAGCTGATTCTCTTCTTCCCTGAGAGATTCCTTCTTCAGTCCTACAGTACTGTTATCATCTTCCTCGGAATCGGCATCCTCCCAGGTCGTTTCTTCCTTGGTTTCTATCTTGGATCCCTCTCTGTTTTCCTCAGCATCAGAATTATTGTCATTTCTCAGAGCCTCTGTAGGATTATCGCCTTCTTCATCCTCACTAAGCATCTGAGTCTGCGAATATCCCTCATCCGTCTCCGGGGCAACTTCATCCTCACCTTTATATCGAAGAAGTTCTGTCGGATTCTCTTCTGCCTCATCACCATAAGCAGCAAACGAAGAGTTCGTTCCTCGTCCTCCGAAGCTTCCTCCCTTCAGATAGGCTACGATGGTTTTATCACTGAACAAAGCCTTTCTGAAGCTGTCAATATCCTTGTATCTGTCTTCAATTTTAACAGCCATTCCCTTGAGAATAACTTCATTAAGTGTCTCATCAATATCCGGATTGATTTCTATCGGTGCCTGCATCTCATCACTCTGGAATCTGTCCACAGAATCCGGAGGAAGTGTACCGGTAACAAGATAATATAATGTAGCAGCGAAGGCATATACATCCGTCCAGGGACCGGTTCTGCCATTTCTTGAATACTGCTCTGTCGGAGCATAACCATGCTTCATAACTATGGTTGACGACAGATTATTATCTGATACATTCTGTTTCATCGCACCGAAATCTATAAGCTTGAAAATCCCGTTTCGGCACATAAAAATATTATCAGGGCTGATGTCACCATGCATCAGTCCCGCTTTATGAACTTTGGCTAGAACATCGCAGATGCTGTTGGTCATTCTGTAGAGAAGTTTCCTGTCATTGATAACTCCGTTCTTCTTGTAATAATCCTTCAGACTGCAGCCATCCAGATATTCCATAACAATATAAGCTGTATTATTCTCTTCAAAGAACTCGTATATAAAAGCAGTCCCCTGCTCAGCATTGAATTTAACAAGATTCCTGGCTTCTTTAAGGAACCTTTCCTTTCCATGGTCATAGGACTGATCATCATCATTTGAGAAAACAGAGACTGTCGAGCCTTCAACACGGGTAGCAAGTCCCTTAGGGAAATATTCCTTAATTGCTACAACAGTTTCCAGAGTTCTGTTCCAGGCCTTATAGGTAATACCGAATCCACCCGCACCAAGAACAGTGCCTATAATGAACTTGTTATTAAGCACTGTACCGGGATGAAGATGTGTCGCAACCTTAGGCGGAGTGTTCTCAACAAATCCGCAATGAGGACAACAGAAATCATCATCTTCATATCCCGCAGGAATTTCAAAAATATTCATGCAATTTAAACATCGTCTGTTCACGTCCGCAAGCTCTCCTCAGAGTTTTTTCCACTATCAAATTATATTACTAGATGGCATTATTTGCAATAAATTTAAGCATTTTTGACAGATTTGTGATATAGTCAAATAGCTGTTTACAGCATATTTAATAAACACAAAATAATATTTCAGAAGGAACTCTTATCATGATACTTCTCATTTATCTTCTTACAATTAATATAACTACCTTTGCATTATATGGAATAGACAAGAAAAGAGCCGAGCGAGATAAGTACCGAATTTCCGAATTCTCTCTTATTACCTTTGCGATAATAGGCGGAGCACTTGGTGCATTTCTGGGCATGCTGTGTTTCCATCACAAGACCAGAAAGAAGAAATTCTACATTACCATTCCGTTAATGTCTCTGTTATGGATTGGTATCATTATTTTCTGTCTGTATTCCAATTATCATCTTGTGGTAACGGAATACGAATATCACGGAGACAAGGTCACTCCTGAACTCGACGGCTTCAAAATCGTACAGGTTTCCGATCTTCATAATCAGATATTCGGTTATAAGCAGCAGTGGCTTCTGGATAAAATCAAAGCTGAGGATCCGGACATTATTGCCGTAACCGGCGATGCAATAGATAAGACTCATACAAACTATACATTTGCAAAAGATTTCTTTGAAGGTGCTGTGAAAATCGCACCAACCTATTATATTACCGGCAATCATGAGGGCTGGCTTGATGAGAAGAAATTTGAGTCCTTCCTTTCAGATATAGAAGAACTGGGAGTACATTTCATTGATAATACCGTTACCGTATATAATCCCATCAGAAATCAGGAATCCGGAGAGTACACCGATGAAAATGCAAATGCCGGTATCCTAATTATGGGTATTGCCGAAGAATCTCTGCCGGACAGTGCCGAAATCATAAGGTCCGAGCTGAAATTTGTGGATTACTATGTAGAAGAAGAAAATGTAGAAAAAGAAAATGCAGAAGAAGAAAAGCCCGGC
>CACZPG010000013.1 GCA_902782965.1 uncultured Lachnospiraceae bacterium | reverse complement strand
TCATTTATTCCACTTATTGTTCCATCAATTGCTGCTCCTGCCGTATTCTTCTATATGAAGCAGTACATGGAAGCTAATATCCCGCTGGATCTTATGGAATCAGCTCGTATAGATGGTGCAGGAGAGTTTCTGATATTTAACAAGATAGCACTTCCTCTTATGAAGCCGGCTATCGCTGTTCAGGCTATTTTCTCATTCGTTACCAGTTGGAATAACTACTTCACTCCATCACTGGTACTTAAGTCTGATAGTAAGAAGACTCTGCCTATCCTTATAGCATTACTTCGTTCAGCAGACTTCCTGAAGTTCGATATGGGTCAGGTTTACATGTTCATTGCACTTGCAATCCTTCCTGTTATCATAGTTTATATCTTCATGGCTAAGAACATTGTTGCTGGTATGACAGTAGGAGCTGTAAAGGGTTAAGTAGATTTGCAATAAGTATGCAATTCAAGTATAATAAGAGGCGTTGATTTTTCAACGTCTCTTTTTTTACTTTTGCGGTTAAACCTGGAGGATAAAATGTCAAAGAAAAACAAAAGCTTAAAAGATAAAGCTAATATAAATGTAAATGATAATTCAAAGGAATCAGGTAAAACGGTTTCAGCTTCTGATAACATCGATACAAAGAAGTCTGAAAAAAAATCTGATGAAAAAGTTGAGAAACCGGACAGTTCATCGGTTGCTATGACATCGGATAAGAAGGAGGAGTCTCCGGAACCTCCGGTTAAGATGTCAAGAGCTCAGAAGGTTCTTAGTAAGTTTGATATCTTCGGTGATCTGTTCTTTCTTAATGTATTCTTCTTTGTTACTTCGCTTCCTATTATTACGATTGGTGCATCTTTTACAGCGATGTATACTGTTACCAATAAGATGATAAGGAATGAAGAAGGCCCTATTAAAGATGAGTATTTTAAGGCTTTCAAATCTAATTTCAAACAGGCAACTGCCATTTGGATGGTGGATCTTCTGTTTATTATATTTGTTGTATTTCAGTATAGCTATTACCTTACTAATGAGAATCAGTTCTCAAAGATGCTTTTCATCTTTATGGGATTTGAATTTATTCTGATGGCATTTGCATTTCCACTTCAGTTTCCGTTGCTTGCAAGATATGATAACACGACGGTCAGGACTATGCTTAATGCGCTTGTTTTGTCCATGACTCATCTGGGAGTCTGGTTTAGAATGTTCTTTATATGGATGTTCCCTGTTGCGCTTTATTATCTGAGACCTAATTATTTATTCTATACCTGGTATTTATGGGGGATGATCCTTTGTGCTTTATTTACATATGTGTGTTCTATGTTTCTTGTGAGATTTTATGAGAAACTTGAAAATCGGGAGGTAGAAACCGGTTCCGAGGAATAATAAGTGAGGAGGTTACTATGGGGATAGAGGCTGCTTTTATGGTTCCGCATCCGCCGATGATCGTGCCGGATATCGGTCGTGGAAGTGAGGAGAAGATACGAGAAACTATTGATTCTTATGAGAAGGTTGCGAGGCAGATCGCTCAGATTAATCCTGAGACGATTATTATTACAAGTCCTCACACAACGATGTATTCTAATTATTTTCATATTTCACCCGGTAGAAGTGCAGTTGGAGATTTCGGGAATTTCAGAGCGTCTAAGGTTAAGTTTGCTGAGGACTATGATTATGAGCTGGTTAACAGGCTTTCTGTTGTTCTGTCTGAAAATGGGTTTCCTGCCGGTACCCAGGGTGAGCAGGACAGAGGGCTGGATCATGGTACCATGGTTCCGCTTTATTTTATTAGAAAATATTTCAAAGGTGGTAAGATTGTAAGAATAGGTCTTTCAGGACTATCTCTGATAGATCATTACCAGCTGGGAATGTATATTAAGGAAACTGTTGAAACACTGGGAAGAAAAGCTGTATTTGTGGCTAGTGGAGATTTGTCCCATAAGCTGCAGGATTACGGGCCGTATGGGTTTGCGCCTGAGGGGCCGCAATATGATGAACGTATTATGGATGTAAGTTCCAGGGCTGCTTTTGGAGAAATGTTAGAGTTTGATGAGGATTTCTGCGACCGGGCAGCTGAATGCGGTCATAGATCTTTTGTAATAATGGCCGGCGCGCTGGATGGGGTAGATGTCGAAGCTAAGGCGTTATCTCATCAGGATGTTACCGGAGTTGGCTACGGAATCTGTACTTTCTATCCGGTGAAACTGGATGACAGCAGACATTTCCTTAATAGCATAATCAGTAAGCTTGATGAAGAAACAGCTAATTCAGATGGATATGTGAAACTGGCCAGAGCATCACTTGAATATTATATCAGGACCGGACATAAGCTTCGTCTTCCTGAAGGCAAAAGTTCTGATATTCCGGAAGGATATTCTGAGGAGCTGCTTAAGTCCTTATCTGATGAGATGTTTACAAAGAAAGCAGGTGCATTTGTGTCAATCCATAAGAATGGAGAGCTTAGGGGCTGTATCGGTACAATTTCTCCTGCAACGGACTGTATAGCTCAGGAAATCATTAATAATGCTATCAGTGCGTCAACAAGGGATCCGAGATTTGATGCAATTAAAGAAAGTGAATTCAAGTGGCTTGAGATAAATGTTGATATTCTCGGGGAGCCTGAGGATACAGATTCTATGGATCAGCTTGATGTCAAAAGATATGGCGTAATAGTATCCTGCGGAATGAGGAGAGGGCTTCTTCTTCCTGATCTGGAGGGGGTTGATGATGTTGAGACGCAGGTTTCCATAGCTATGAGAAAGGGTGGAATCAGGCCTGACGATGATTATTCGCTTCAGAGATTTGAAGTGATACGACATAAATAAAAATTTCATAAATATAAAAAACATAAAATGAAAAAATGAAAATACATAAAAAGATATAGTAGCTGGAAGATTGTATGAAGGTAATGTCATTATTGACGGTGACTGTGCGGGGGTGAAGTATGGCAAAGTGTAAAGTGTGCTTCAGACATTGTGAAATAGAAGAAGGAAAAACCGGCTTCTGTGGGGCAAGAAGCTGTGTGGAGGGCAGGGTGATTGCTTCGAATTACGGAAAAATCACGGCTCTCATGCTGGATCCGATTGAAAAGAAGCCTCTTTCCAGATTTTTTCCGGGAAGCAGAATTCTTTCGGTTGGAAGTTATGGGTGTAATCTTAGATGTCCCTTCTGTCAGAACTATGATATTTCGTGGTCAGATACAGCCCTTTCGCTGGGAAAGATAACTGCTTCAGAAGAAGCTGCCTCAGAAGATATTACTGCTGTAAGTCCCGAAAGTATTGCTGCTATGGCAGATTCCTACAGAGACCGTGGGAATATCGGTGTTGCCTTTACCTATAATGAGCCTTTGATAGGGTATGAATTTGTCAGAGATACTGCAAGACTTGTATCCGAGATGGGGATGAAGAATGTTCTTGTATCTAATGGTACAGCAGAACTTGAAGTTCTGAAGGAGATTCTTCCTTATATAGATGCAATGAATATTGATCTGAAAGGTTTCACAGATGATTATTACGGAAAAGTTCTTGGTGGAAGCCGTGCTATGGTAATGGATTTTATCACTGAAGCTGTGAAAGACTGTCATATGGAACTGACAACCCTGATCATTCCCGGAGAGAATGACAGTGAAGAGGAGATGAGAGAACTTTCGGGCTGGATTGCAGGTCTTCAAAATTCAAAAGGTGAGATTATTGGAAAGAACATTCCTCTTCATATATCCCGATTCTTTCCTAGATTTAAGATGACAGACAGAGCTGCCACAGACGTGAGAAAGATATTCAGACTTGTAGAAATTGCCAGAGAGAATCTGAACTATGTATATACAGGAAATGTTTAAATGTTAGTTATTGTTAGGTAAGCATTTCATATTTATTATTGTCACATATGTTATATGAAATAAATGAAATAAAAAAAGGATTTTTGTGAAAAAAATAGAATAATATAATGTATGCTCATTTTACAATCTGGTACAAATGACACATTTAAGACAGGTATCAGGTTTCTTTGAATAGTAGTATGGGGTTATAAAAATGGAAAATATGTCTATCAGAGAAATATACGAGAAAAATGAACATAAGCTGCTTAGCAGATATGCTTCCTTCAGTGATGAATCCAGGGGAAGGGATAAACCTGAAGAAGAGAGTGATATGAGAACTGTATACCAGAGGGATAGAGACAGGATTATTCATTCTAAGTCTTTCAGACGCCTTAAGCATAAGACTCAGGTTTTTCTGGCTCCCTATGGTGATCATTACAGGACCAGGCTTACACATACGCTTGAAGTTTCTCAGATCGCGAGAACAATTGCTAAAGCAATCAGATGTAATGAGGAACTTACAGAAGCTATTGCCCTTGCTCATGATATCGGCCATACTCCTTTCGGACATGTAGGAGAGAGAGCTCTTACGAAAGCGAGTGGAAAGAATTTTAGTCACAATGAGCATGGAGTCAGAGTTGTTGAAAGAATAGAGAATTCGGGTAAAGGACTTAATCTTACCTGGGAGGTAAGAGATGGGATACTTAATCATAAGACTGCCCTGAATCCGTCTACCATAGAAGGGGATATCGTAAGGGTATCCGATAAGATAGCGTATATCAGTCATGATATAGATGATGGTATCCGTGCCGGCGTACTTTCGGAAGATAGTCTGCCAAAGAAACTGACAGATATTCTCGGTAATTCCACCAGCGCAAGGATTAACAGTATGATCCATGATGTTGTAGCTAATTCAATGGATTCAGAGAAAGTCAAAATGTCAGAACCTTACTGGAATGCGCTGATTGATCTCAGAAAATATATGTTTGAAACTCTTTATACTAATGAAATAGTGAAGAAGGAAGAGATAAAGGCATTTAAGATAATTGAGATTCTATATGAGTATTATATGAATCATATTGAACTGCTTCCAGAAGAATTCCTGCTTATGGAGAATGAGAATACCAGAAAATCAGATATCGTTTGTTATTATATCGCAGGCATGACCGATAATTATGCGGTAGAGAATTTTCAGAGTATTTATATTCCAAGGTCCTGGAGTGTTTATTAATACTGACAAATTGATAGAAGGTTAAGAAATGTTTTTTTCGGATGATATAGTTGAAGAGGTCAGATCCAGAAATGATATTGTGGATGTGATTTCTGAATATGCGGGCCTGAAGAAAGCCGGTAATTCATATAAATGCTGCTGTCCTTTCCATAGTGAGAAGACGCCTTCATTTACCGTAAGCAGAGAGAAACAGATGTATCACTGCTTCGGATGCGGGGCAGGCGGAAATGTATATACTTTTATAATGAAATATGAGAATTATACTTTTCCGGAGGCTATAGAGTATCTGGCCAAGAGAGCAGGTATTACACTTCCTGAACAGGAAATGAGTCCTGAGGATAAGAAGAAATACTCACGCAAGCAGCAGATGTTTGAGATTAATAAGTGTGCAGCTGCATATTTTCATTTTCTGCTTACTCAGACCCAGAGAGGTAAGCTGGGACTGGAATATTATAAGAAACGTGGTTTCACGGATGAAACCATTAATCGGTTCGGACTTGGGTATTCGGATATTTACAGAGATGACCTTTATAAATATCTGAAGAAGAAGGGCTTCTCCGACAGTCTGATGAGAGATGCGGGACTGGTTGAATTTGATGAGAGAAACGGTCCGCATGACAAGTTCTGGAACAGAGTCATGGTTCCGATTACAGATATTAACGGTAAGGTTATTGCATTCGGCGGAAGAGTTCTGGGAGATGCAAAGCCTAAGTATCTTAATACGAAGGAAACGGATATCTTTAATAAGAGCCGGAACCTTTTTGCGATGAATATAGCCAGACACAGTAAAAGAAGTGGCGTTATTCTTTGTGAGGGCTATATGGATGTAATAGCAATGCATCAGGCAGGCTTCGATAACGCCATAGCATCTTTGGGAACCGCTTTTACGGAGGGACAGGCTAATCTTATTAAGAGATATACATCCAATGTTTACCTGGCTTATGATAGTGATCTTGCAGGTACAAATGCAGCAATGAAGGCAATCTCGATTCTCAGATCACTTGATATGTCTCAGAAGGTCATTGATCTTCAGCCGTATAAAGATCCGGATGAATTTATAAAGAATCTTGGAAGTGATGCATATGACGAAAGAGTTCATAATGCAATTACCGGAAGGATATTTGAAATAGATCATATCATTCAGAATTATGATATGAATAATCCTGAAGAAAAGACCGGATTCATGAAGGAAGCTGCCCGGATACTTGCCGGAATAGAGGATTCTACCGAAAGATATAATTATATAGAGACAGTAGCTTCCAAATATTATCTGAACAAGGATGAGTTATCCAAGCTGGTCAGTAAGGCCGGACTTGAGGGTAATATAAAACGTGATGAACCGGTATATCGGGGGATAAGAGAAAGAAATGTTGAAACAGATCCCGCCGAGGAGGATCAGAAATACCTGCTGACAATGATGGTTAATGAACCCTACCTTTTTGAAAGTCTCAGTGGGGTAGTTTCTGAGGAGGATTTTACTGCTGATATAATAAAGGACGTAGCGAAGGAAGTGTTCAGACAATTCAGGGAAACAGGTGGTGTTAATCCTGCTTCTATCCTGAATATGTATGAAGAAGCGGAGAGTCAGGAAAAAGTAAGCGGTATATTTACCAAGGAACTGGATTTCGATATGACTCCATCGGTTCTGGAGAAGGCTCTGACAGATCTGATAATCAAGATAAAATCCAACAATATCGATCGTCAGCTGAAAGATGGTTCTGGTATCAGTACCATAGAGCTTGCTAAGAAGAAGAGTGAAATCCGTCGGATTAAAATCCGGATTTAATAAAAACTTAATGAATTTATTCATAATAATAAATAACTAAAGCATTATAATGAAAGAGGTAAATCTAATGGCACCAAGAAAATCAAAGAAAAATGAAGAGAGAATTGAGGAAGAAGTTCTTAATGAGGATATGAACGATCAGGAGCAGAAGGAGCAGGGAGATATTCTTGCTGAGATGGAAGAAGAGGAAGAGGTGGCTGATGAGCTTCTGATTGATGAATCAAATGCTCAGAAGGCTGACAGTCTTACAGATGAAGAAAGAGAGCGCCTTTTCGAGAGCAAACTTAAGGAGCTTCTTAAGGAAGCTAAGAAGAGGGGAGCTGTTCAGGATGATGATATCATCGATGCCCTGAAAGATACACAGTCTCTTCTTACACCTGATTATATGGCTAAAGCATTGGATTTCTTCGAGAAGAATAATATAGAAGTTCTTAGTTTCTCTGATGATGAGCCTGATCTGGATGATGATGATATCAATATTGATCTCTCTGAGGAAGAGGAAATAGATCTTGAACATATTGATATGTCCGTTCCTGAGGGTGTCAGCCTTGAGGATCCGGTACGTATGTATCTTAAGGAAATTGGTAAGGTTCCGCTTCTTACGGCTGATCAGGAAATTGAACTTGCCCAGCGAATGGAAGAGGGAGATGAAGTTGCCAAGAAACAGCTGGCTGAAGCAAACCTCAGACTTGTTGTAAGTATTGCTAAGAGATATGTAGGTCGTGGTATGCTTTTCCTGGATCTTATTCAGGAAGGAAATATGGGACTTATCAAAGCTGTTGAGAAATTTGATTACAGAAAAGGATATAAATTCTCAACTTATGCAACCTGGTGGATCAGACAGGCGATAACAAGAGCAATTGCCGACCAGGCAAGAACCATCAGAATACCTGTTCATATGGTTGAGACAATTAATAAACTTACAAGAGTTTCCAGACAGCTGCTTCAGGAACTGGGACGTGAGCCGAGTCCTGAAGAGATAGCTGAAGAAATGGATATTCCTGTAGAGAGAGTTCGTGAAATTCAGAAGATTTCTCAGGAACCTGTTTCTCTTGAAACACCTATCGG
>CACZPG010000012.1 GCA_902782965.1 uncultured Lachnospiraceae bacterium | reverse complement strand
TTTACCATAGAATCTAAATGTTGACGTATATATTTTTAACAGATTTTTACACGTATCTTCTGATATTTATATAAAGCTTATCCTTTCTGGTTGCACCACCTTCACCTTCAAAGATGAATCTTCCCTTACCTCGAACGGAGACTATATCACCTGGTTTAAGTGGTTTAGCATTTCCCGTCATCTCGCGACCGTTTATAAATACCTTTCCCTCGGAAATGAATCTGACCGAAATATCTCTCGACATTTTGTAGACCCTTGCGATAATGGCATCCAGTCTGTTGCTGCTCACAATGATGCTTTCCTCCACAAACTCAGGAGCCAGCTCCGGCGGTATGTCTTCACATAGCTCAACCTTCACATGAGTATGCTTCACATAGCTCAGATTCTGAATTATATATTCACTCACAACGTCGGATACAAATATAAAGGCCTCATTATCCTTAACCTTGATATCTCCCAGTTTGGATCTCTCGAGTCCCAGACCGATTACCGAACCGAGAATGTCTCTGTGTGTCAGAGTGTCGGAAAATTTCTTCTGCAGAGGACTTATATGAAGAAGCTGTATTGGAAAATCAACCTCATATCCGAAGTTTTCCTCAGAACCAAACCTCACCATACAGCGTTCAGCTCCATCGACCCCACCGGACACTGTCGTCCCTGCATATTCCAATTCCCGTCTTATTTCATAGAAACAGGATAAATCTGACACTGATAGAAAATCCGTGAAAAGAAATACCCCTTCTTTATAGGATTTCTCTGCCAGCTCCTGTAATCTGTTTCTGATTATTGTATCTGTCATTTCTTTGTTGGATCCTTATGAGTAAATGCACCATTATGATTTCTAAGGAAGAAGAGCAGAGATATAAATGAAGTCTTATAGAGAACGAATTCCTTCTGCTTAAGCATATCCAGGATTTCTTCCTCAGTAGCCCAGCGAACCTGTTCAACCTCCGTCTCCTGAATATTCAGACTATCTATATCTACATCAAGATTAACGGTGTATATATCGTTAAATCCACCGTCAAAATATATGGTCATGGCCGGCCTGATTCCCTCCAGAGAATAATCGATACCGACCTCCTCCAGCAGTTCTCTTGAAGCTGCCTGCTGACTGGTATCACCGGCAAGGGCACTTCCTCCGGCGGTTATATCCCACATTCCTGACCAGCCACTCTTAAAAGGCTGTCTCTTCTGTATGAGCATCCTTCCATCACTTCCGAAGATGCACACGTGCACCACCAGTCTGTAATAACCGGCAGGAACCTTGTTGCCCCGCTCCAGAACCTTTCCAGTCTTATTTCTGTTAACATCATATAAGTCAAAGCTCTCCATCACTATCCCCCATTTTTTACTTATATTTCTACTGATTTCCCTTTGTCCTGTTGTAGCCCATCTCCACAGCGTCATATTTCTTAATGAAATATCTTTCCAGATCATTCAGATTCTTCGCCCTGCTGCTCTTCAGAGTGACAAATCTGATCGTAAATCTGTCACCATGGGCAAAGTCCGCATATACCCTTCCATTCCCCTTTCCGGTGAAATGATTATTCGCTCTGCTGACTATATGCTGAGCCTGTCCCACATAATACATTCTCTGGGAGTGGTTATGAATAATGTATACTCCCGGAACGTCTATTTTATTAGATGCCAGTTTCCTTCCTTTGCCCTTAACATTTCTCAGTTTCAGAAATCTGTTGACGGATATCTCCCTGGAATTTCTGATAATACCCTTCAGAGAAGAAGTACTTAATGAACTGATACTCCATAGCAGCGCTGTCACAATAACAAGTGTAACCACAATAACGAGAATTAACTGCGGCCGGGAGAGATCAGCAAGAAATGATATATCAAGCTTTTCCATTATCCTTCATCCTGTTTATATATAATTATGTTTGATTGATATTTTGTCTTGAACCTAATGGTTTCGTAAAACGAAAAACCTCATGTTCTGATTATAACAAACATGAGGTTTTTCAGCCACTTTAATTATTTATATTTGTAACTATTCAACTGATGCTGATTACTACATCTCTACATCCCAGAACTTCAGTCCTGCAACCAGAAGACAGATTCCAACAAACAAATATATAATACCGGATGAGATATTCATTGACATAAACTGCGTAACACATCCAAGTATCATTAATATTGAAATCAGTGAAAGAATGAATATTGCAATGGCATTCTTCCATTTACGTTCCTTCATCTTCTCGATGCTGTCTTTATCAAGAATCGCTTCTTCCATATATATACCTCACTTCTTTAATCACGTGAGACTTATTCGTCTTCCGGTAACCTCCCGAAGAATAAATCCCGTTCACTTTCAACCCTGTGAGGATAATATAACAGACAAATCTTAAGATAACCTTAACGTGGTGTGAAATGTTAATTAAATGTCGTGAATTGTATACCTGTGATTAAGCACTCATTCCGGTATACAACTGATAATACTTGCCCTTCTGTTCCAGAAGCTCATCATGGGTTCCATGTTCAATGACACGACCATGTTCAAGTACCATTATACAATCGCTGTTCTTAACAGTGGACAGTCTGTGGGCGATAACAAATGTGGTTCTGTCAGCCATCAGCTTATCCATTCCCTCCTGAACTTCACGCTCAGTTCTTGTATCGATAGAAGAGGTTGCTTCATCAAGAATCAACGCTGGCGGATCTGCAACGGCTGCTCTTGCTATAGCGAGAAGCTGACGCTGTCCCTGACTGAGATTACCGCCATCTCCGGTAAGCATTGTGTTATATCCATCCGGAAGCTGACGAATGAATTGATCTGCATTGGCAAGTCTGGCAGCAGCTATACATTCCTCATCTGTAGCATCCAGTCTTCCGTAACGGATATTCTCCATTACTGTAGCTGTGAAGAGATGTGTATCCTGAAGAACCAGTCCAAGAGAACGTCTCAGATCACCCTTCTTAATCTTATTTACATTTATATTATCAAAACGGATCTTACCATCCTGAATATCATAGAATCGATTTATCAGATTAGTGATAGTTGTTTTTCCGGCACCGGTTGAACCGACAAATGCAATCTTCTGGCCCGGTTTTGCATCCAGAGAAACATTATGCAGAACCATCTTCTCAGGAACATATCCGAAATCTACATCATCCATGAAGATTGATCCTTCAAGACGTCTGTAATCAATGGTTCCGTCTGCCTGATGCTGATGCTTCCATGCCCAGATTCCCGTTCTTTCAGTAGTTTCTGTCAGCTTACCATTCGCATCTTCCTTCGCATTTACAAGCATAACATAACCTTCATCCGTCTCTGAAGGCTCATCCATGAGCTTGAAAACTCTGTCAGCTCCCGCAAGTGCCATGATAATAGAATTGAACTGCATAGAAACCTGATTAATAGGCATATTAAAACTCTTATTAAAGGTCAGGAAGGAAACAAGACCACCAACTGTAAGAGGAGCTATTCCGGCAAATACCGATCCCTTCACACCAAACTCACTTAGTACGAGAAGCGCACCGATCACAGTACAGATTACATAGCTCAGATTACCCAGCTGAGCCATGGAAGGCATGAGAATATTGGCATATTTATTTGCATTATAAGCGCTGTCAAAGAGCTGCTCATTCAGCTTATCGAAATCCTCAATACTTTCCTTCTCATGACAGAATACTTTAACAACCTTCTGTCCGGATATCATTTCTTCTATATAACCATTCTCCGTACCCAGATCCTTCTGCTGAGCAAGGAAATAGCTTCCGCTCTTCTTCGATATCTTCATGGTTACGCTGAGCATGAAACCAACCATAAGGAAGGAAACAATAGTAAGCGGAACACTTCTGATTATCATACATACCACAACACCGATAAGAGTGATCGCACTTGAATAAAGCTGTGGAATACTCTGACTTATCATCTGTCTCAGGGTGTCCACATCATTAGTATAAATAGACATGATATCGCCATGAGTATGAGTGTCGAAATACTTAATCGGAAGAGACTGCATATGCTCGAAGAGGGTATCCCTGATTCTTCTGAGGGTACCCTGGGAAACATTTACCATTATCCTGTTATAGGTATACGTGGAAATGATTCCTATGCCATAGAAGGCTGCCGTCCTGAGGATAGCCTTGAGCAGCGGCCCGAAATCCTTACTTCCGTTCTTCAGCATAGGATCTATATAATCATCAATCAGGGATTTCATAAACATTGTTCCCTGAAGATTAGCCAGTACACTGACCAGAATAAATATGAATACGAGCACCATCTGTACACCGTAATATTTGAAAACATATGACATCAGGCGTTTAAAAATCTTGCCCGGATCTTCAACTGTCGGCTTCATGCCGCGTGGTGTTCTTGCCATTTTAAATCCTTTCTTTATTGCTTACTTGACAGATTTCTTACAGAAGACCTTAATCATCAAAATCCTTGGAGCCGCCTTGCTGGGATTCATAAACATCTCTGTAAATCTCATTTGATTCAAGAAGCTCTTCATGACTTCCGAAGCCATTGATCTGGCCACCATCCAGTACAATAATCTTATCAGCATCCATTACACTGGAAACTCGCTGAGCTATGATTATCTTCGTGGTTTCAGGTATGTACTCTCTGAAGGACTGTCTGATTCGTGCATCGGTCGCAGTATCTACAGCACTTGTGGAATCATCAAGTATAAGAACCTTCGGCTTCTTCAGAAGTGCTCTTGCTATACAGAGTCTCTGCTTCTGACCACCGGATACGTTGGTTCCGCCCTGCTCAATCTTCGTTTCATATTTATCCGGAAAGCTCTCTATGAAATCATCAGCGCAGGCGAGTCTGCAGGCTTCCCTGCACTGCTCGTCAGTAGCATCCTTATTTCCCCAGCGTAGATTCTCAAGAATAGTACCTGAGAAGAGAACATTCTTCTGAAGAACTACAGCCACATTATTTCTAAGGGCTTCAAGATCGTATTTTCTTACGTCCAAGCCACCTACCTGAACTGAACCGTCCGAAACGTCGTACAATCTGCTTATCAGATTTACAAGACTTGTCTTGGAACTACCTGTTGCTCCGATAATTCCGATGGTCTGACCGGAATCTATATGAAGATTGATGTTATCAAGCACAGGTTTCTCAGAGGTTTCATTATATCTGAAGGTTACATTTTCAAAATCAATACTTCCATCATTTATCTCAAGTACCGGATTCTCAGGATTGGTAAGGTCACTAGTCTCATTCAATACTTCAGCAATTCTCTTTCCGCTTGCTGCAGACATGGTAATCATTACTATAACCATGGAAAGCATCATCAGACTCATGAGAATCTGCATACAGTAAGCAAGAAGCGTTGAGAGATCACCTGTTGTAAGAGCTCCCGGAGTACCATAACCTTTGACGATAAGCTTGGCACTGGTCCAGCTGACCATAAGAATACAGAAATAGATAGTTGACTGCATTATAGGCATTACGAAGGCCATGAGACTCTCAGCTTTAACGAAAAGCTTGTAGATCATTCCACTGGATTTCTTAAATCTCTGAATCTCGTAATCTTCTCGAACAAAGCCCTTAACTACACGGATGGCTGATACGTTCTCCTGAACGCTCTCATTCATTTCATCATACTTCGGAAATGCAGCTGAGAAATACTTAGTCACTCTTGTGATAAGTAATCCGGCTACTACAGACAGGAACAGTACCGCATAGAGATAAATAACAGCAACCTCAGGACTTACCCAGAAAGCTGCGATCATGGCTACCACCAGGTTCAGCGGTGCACGAGCCATCATTCTGAGAATCATCTGATAAGCATTCTGAACATTTGTTACATCCGTAGTCATACGTGTCACGAGACTTGCTGTCGAAAATCTGTCAATATTGGAAAATGAGAAGCTTTGAATATTTCTGTACATATCACGACGGAGATTTCTTGCAAGTCCGGCAGAAGCCTTAGCTCCGTACTTACCGCCCATTACTCCGACAAAAAGAGACCCGAGAGCAAGGAGAATCATTATTCCTCCATACAGTAATATCCTGCCCATATCTATGGTTTCGCCCTCAGAAATATCAATTATCCTTCCCATTACAATCGGGATTATTGTCTCGAATATAACCTCGAGAATCATATAGATGGGAGTAGCTACTGATGCTGCAGTAAAATCCTGCACCTCCCGAAGAATTGTCTTTAACGTCTTCAAATGTATTACCTCATCAAATTCAAAATAATCACAAAACTTGTTAGGTAGTTTACCACTCTTTACTTACCTTTACAATTCAATAAAAGTATTTTATAATTAAAAACGTCATTTTGTCAGTTATATTATGACATTCTAATGAGAATTAAGAGGAGAATTAAACTATGATAGAATTCAAAGTAGGAATACTCGGCGCCGGTCATATCGCCGGCGTAATTGCGGATACACTGCATAAGCTTGAAGGATTCACTCCTTATGCTATTGCATCCCGTGATAAGGATAAGGCAATTGCCTTCGGAACAGAGCATGATATCAAGGTATGCTACGGCTCATATGATGAGCTTCTTGCAGATCCTGAAGTAGAAATGGTATATGTGGCAACAGTTAATTCCAACCATGCAGAAATTGCAAAGAAATGTATTGACGCAGGAAAGCCTTCACTTATTGAAAAGCCATTCTCATATAATGCGAAAACAGCTAATGAGGTTCTTCAGTATGCTGATTCAAAGAAGGTCTTCTGTGGAGAGGCAATGTGGCTCAGATATCACCAGATGATGGAAATCACTCTGGACCTGATCAAGAAGGGAATTATCGGTGACGTCAGAACAGTAGTTGCCGATCTGGGATATAACCTTAGAGAGAAGGAAAGAATCACTTCCATGGAAACAGCAGGTGGTGCTCTTCTGGATCTTGGAATCTATCCCCTTACAGCAGTATTCATGATAATGGGAACACCTCCGGTTTCAGTAGCTTCCAACTATGTGAAGCTGGCTTCCGGTGTAGACGCTTATTCAACTATCCAGATGAGTTTCCCTAAAGGTAAATTTGCCACCGTCATTACTTCAATGCTTGGCAAGCTGGATAATAAATGTATCATCTACGGAACAGATGGAAGAATAGAACTGGATAATGTTAATTGTCCTGAAAAGGTTCGCGTATTCGGACCGAATGGAAATCAGACACAGGAACTCAACATGACAGAAAGATACATCAACGGTTATGAATATGAATTCCTTGCAGCAAGAGAAGCAATTATCGTAGGCCGTATGGAAACACCTCAGAATACACGTACCAACATACTGTCTCTGTATACATTTACAGACACTCTTCGCGCAACCTGGGAACTCTTCTATCCACTCCCCGGCGAAGACGACGTCAAATCCAAAAGACCTAATGTTAAAAAGATGTAAAACGAGAATTACTATTTGCAGTAAATAAAAATAAAGAGAATTCCGTGACTGCTTGCAGGCTAAGGAATTCTCTTTTATTTTTATGATTACTGCGAAGCAGGAATCTCAAATACATGAGGAAAATGTCTGCGTAGCAGACAGTAGAGCACGAAGTGCGGATTTTCCGAATGTTTTTGAGCTACTGCAAATAGTATAACTCTACTGATTCTTCAACAATGCAATAAGATCATCCACCTCAATTTGTCCCGGAGCGCTTTCAGTACCAATCGTTCCGAAGGTCAGACAAGCACCGGTTTCCTTACATTTGAAACGGGATGCAACCCCCAGATCACTCATGGAGATGAGAACGATGGGTTTAAAACTCTCAGCTACCAAACGTGCATTAAGTTCCATTATACGTCTGGTGTCGAATTCAGTCCTCGGCATAACAGCTATCTTCAGAATATCACCACCGAGAATATCCATATCACGAAGCTTATCTACTATCTCTTCATCATGAGGAGTTCGCTGAAAATCATGATAGGACATGATAACTTTTACGCCCATTTTATGAGCTCCTGTAGTAGCTCTGACAATCTTATAATTACCACAGGTAAATTCCACATCCAGCATATCTATAAGCTGTGAAGTAATCGCAGTCTTGATGACGGGTTCCAGATTACTTCCTACTCTGTCATGTCTGAATTCACCGCCCTGCTCTTCACTTCTGAAGGTAAAGAGAAGAATCCTGTCAGAAAAGAGTTCTCTGATCTGTCGAAGAATATTTGTCAGTGCTTCAAGATCAGCCAGCTTCTCATAATAATCTGTACGCCACTCAATTACGGCCACACGAAGCTCAGGATTATCTGAATACTTCTCATCCAGACGATCTATCTCTTCTCTTATAACATTGGCATGCTTAAGGATTTCCTCATCTGTTCTTCCGATCAGAGGCACACAGATACGTGGTGTACCATTACCGAAGGTGAATCCTTTTACAGTCAGCTCTGTCATTATCTTCTCACCTTAAACCCTTTTAACCCCCGGAGAATTAACTCTTCTCCTGCTTCATCCTTTTACAGAGACTTTATAATAACTCCCTCTATTATAACAAAAATTAATTCACATATTGCAAAGAAAACCACAATTGCCGGAATCTTCCAGCCACGATTCTTTCTTAACTCATCATGAAATGGAAATCTGATCTTTTCAAGAAATGGTTTCTTCGTAACTCTCATTATAGCAAGCTTTAGTAGTCCTAGTCCACCATCAAATAAAAAAACCATGGAAAAAAGTATAAATCCAAACGGATGTCCTGTTTTCATACATAGCAGTGCTATTATAAAACCTATGGTTCTTGAACCTGCATCTCCCATCAGTGCCGTACTCGGAAACCAGTTATAGGCCAGATATGCCACCAGTATAAATGAAAGGATCATTCCGAAGCCGCTGTATTTTCCAAGTGAATTTCTGAAAATGACCGATATTCCGATCAGTTCAATAACAGAAACCGTTCCACAAAGTCCGTCAACACCATCTGAACAGTTGGTTACATTTATTGAGCCCCATATAAGAGCTACTGCAAGAATGGCATATAATACCACAGGAATGTGGAAATTTAATCCCAGGAATGAAACATCCGAACCATTGAAAATAATAAATGAAATCGCCGCCAAAAATGCCAGGATCAGATCAAGAATTCCCTTGATAAGCTCTCCCCAGGGACTTCTGGATGCATCATCCAGAAAACCGGTCAGCATCATAAATGCTGACAGAATTACGTAAATGATCATTTCTTTTGAAATCGGAATGAATAGAAGTACTATTCCCAGAAATACCAGTACAAATAAAAATCCGACACCGGTAACTTTTCCGTTAGATGCCTCATTGACCGCTACTCTTCTGCCCTCAGCATCAATTACATATTTTCCGCCATCGCGAGGAAGAAACTCCGCCGGCTTCATAAGCAGCATATAGGTAAGTACAAATCCAATTGTGGATGCAATTACCAGTATTACATTATCGGATAATTTGGAACTAAGCAAATTATAAAGCATTTTTTATCTCTCTTCTTAATAGTTCTTCGCTTCCTCTTCACCATTCAGAACGCGAAGTGCTCCCTGTGCAAGAGCCAGAAGCTCATCCTCACCGGGATAAACAGTAACGGGTGCTATGAAGCTTACCCTTTCTTTGATATCATTTGTAACCTGCTCACCATGAGCAATTCCACCTGTCAGGATTATCTGATCTACTTTTCCCTTAAGAACTGCTGCCTGGGCTCCAATATCCTTGGAAACCTGATATACAAATGCATCAAATACAAGCTTGGCCTTCTCATCTGTAAGACTTCTCTTATATACTTCCTGAGCATTATTAGTTCCGAGATAAGCATTATAACCACCATTACCGATAAGCATCTTCTTTACCTCAGCCTGTGTATACTTACCGGAGAAACACAGATCTGCAAGCGCTCCCGGAGGAACCGCTCCCGCTCTCTCTGGTGAAAATGCACCATCACCGGAAAGTGCATTGAATACATCAACGACCCTTCCGCCGGTATGAGCTCCAACCGAAACTCCACCACCCATATGAACTACAATCAGATTCAGATCTTCATAAGCTTTTCCGACTTCCTTAGCATATCTCTTAGCTACTGCCTTCTGATTAAGGGCATGGAAAATAGATACACGGGGAAGTTCAGGAACACCTGAAAGTCTGGCAACATCTTCCAGTTCATCAACAACTACCGGATCTACTATATAAGATGGCTTTCCGATACCATCTGCTATTTCTTTGGCAAGAATACCCCCGAGATTAGATGCATGCTCTCCTCCCACTGCATTCTTTAAGTCTTCAACCAGCGCATCCGTAACTGCATAAGTACCACTTGGTATAGGCTTAAGCAGACCACCACGGCCGACAATTACATCGAAGGAAGCAACATCTATACCATTATCCTTCAGGAAATTAAGAATCATTTCCTTACGAAAATCCTTCTGATCA
>CACZPG010000011.1 GCA_902782965.1 uncultured Lachnospiraceae bacterium | reverse complement strand
TTTCAATGTAGATATAACTGTTGATAATGTACAGATAAATAATAAATATAATACTAATTGCAGGAGCTATTTTTCATTAAATAAGGATGAGGAATCATACTCAGGTTTAAATGAATTGAACTCATATTCAGTATTGATGAATGGAGAATGCATTAATAATATAAAGCTGTCATTAGGGATAGAGAATGATTTAAACAAGAGTGTAATTGTCAAAGATAAAATAATTTCAATTGATATTCCGGCTGGTCAAAATCCGGATTATAGTATTCGTCCATTTATGGACGCAGAAGCATCAGAACAGGAAATTCTAAATAAAGATGGAATCAAAGTGACTATATATGGGTTCGGAGAATTTTTCACTGATGATTGGAATTATCCTAGTGACGATAGGGTTATATCATCAGTTATGAAGGTAGAGAATAATTCCGGGACTGCACGGGAGGTTGGTATAGGAGCTGTACAGGTAAATGGGGTATATATTAGTGCATATACTACTAAAAGAAGAATAGATGATGGAGATTATTATATTGATAGAATTTATCTAAGCAAAAAAGATATACAGGAACTTGATCCTAAGGATTCTTATATTACGGGTGAGTTTATAAAGAATGATAATAATCCAAGGATAAATGGAATATCTGACGTTTCATTTCTATTTAGTATGGATGATAAAGAAATTTGGGAAGAAATCGTTCTTGATGAAAAATACAGCAATAATTATATCCAGCCTGAAGGTCAAATTATATACGAAGATGACACTATGGTTCTATTGTTAGAAAAAACAGAAGATATAAGTTTTGAAACAGAGGAAGATGATACCGATATCTCTGAGGCTGATGGCAGCATTACTGATAAAAAAATACGTGTACGCTCCTTGTGGCTGATTAATAAATCCGATAGCACTATTTACAGACAGATAAAATGTAGCGAAGGAGATTACAGCCGGTTTCCTACGGGACCTGATTCGAGTAATTATATACAGTTACAGTTTCCTATTGATGATACATCTGATGAAATAGAATTGGTGTGGACAACAGGATCGGGAGATACTTTGCAAAATCATTCTACGGGAATAATACAATTGCCATAATAAATGAATTGGAGAAGGATAATTGAAAAAGATTATTTTTTGCATAATGATTTTTATGATGGTGTTTTTGAATTCTTGCAAAAATACTATGGAAAGTAATGATAGCAGCTCATATATAGATGCGACTCCACTGTCTGCATCTATTAATGATGCTGATAATAATCTTCCCGAAGATAATGACAATGCTGATAATGAAGATAATAGTATGAAAGGTGACTGTTGCTGGGAGTTATTTAATGATGGTGAAATCTTGGTAGAGCTGATGGCTGGGATCAGTTACACAGATGGATTGATATATTATCCGGTCAGAGTCTGCTGTAAAGAGAATAAAGATTTTATGGTTAAATTAGATAATGTGAGATTGAATGATCATATCACTGCAGACAGCTTAGATGTTTTTTATCTTCCGGTTTCAGGGGATGATGAAATAGGTAAGTATAAGTATTCTTATTCGAAGGAATGGACTAATGCAATTCTTCTGGCTGATGAACAAAGATTAGAGAGCTTTTCTGCAAAAATTGAGATACATGGTCAGGATAACGTTTTGCTAATTGATAAAACTGTATCGTTAACTTTGCCGGAGAATTATCGTGAGAGTATTATTACTGATTATTATAGGGGTGTGATGGCTGATGAACAAGTAATATATGAAAGTGAGGAAGAGGAAATTAATCTCCTTGCTATGGGATATCTTCCGGTTGATTCTACTTCAGAAGAATTAAAATATATTATTTGTATATCCAATTTTTCAAACAAAAAAATGGAATATGAAGTTAAAGGAGCGATCATCAACGGCATATATATTGATGTTTCCTCATTACCAGTAAAAATTGAAAAGAATAAAAAAGGTTTTCTGGAATTCTATATTTCAGATTATGAATTTTCTAAAAATGTAATTGATAGTATCTCGGAAATATCACTGATAATTAATAGTAAGGATTATTCGTTATCGATAGCAAATGCTGATGCTAATGAACTGTGTTGTCCAATAATCATATCTGGTGATGGAAATAATAATAAATCATTTGATAAAGGTGTGAAAATATTTGAGAAGGACGGCATATATCTTGGACTAAGAGATATAAGTGAAGAAGAAGATTTCGGGAAGATTTTTTATTACTGGAATGTGTCTGTCATTAACGATTCAGACGAGGGAGTTAAAATTTCTTTAGAAGATGTTTATGTGAACGGTAAGAGTGAAGAAGAATTGGATTCTTTTTCAAAACCGTCGTTTTATGATGATGTTGCGGGACATTCCCAAAAACTGACTCAAATAATATATTCCGCAGAGAAAGGAGAAAAAAGACCGGAAATTAAATGTAAATTTATGGTTACAGATATAAATGGAGATAAACTCAGGTTTGTTACGGATGAGGAGTATACTTTTAACTGATTAGATGTAAAAAATTGTATAAAAAATATAAATATAGTAGGAGGGGTATAGATGAAGAAGAGTATAGCTGTATTAACAAGTTTAATTATTGTGTCAGGGCTGATGACCGGATGCGGCATTGCTGATTACGTTAACAAAAAAGTGGAAGAACAAGCAACGGAAGAAGTATTAAATGATGAAGTTGATAACCAAACATATCTTGAGGATATAGAGGCTGATGAACTGGAAAATGATGATTTAGATGAGATTAGTATAGCTGATACTGAATCGGATGTTGATATTTCAGATGATTCTCCAGGGGTCATAGAAGGAGCCTCTTATATGATGATTTATAATCCGGGTATTTATGATATGGATAATAAAGATCATTCCTTAGCATCCATGAAGAATATTGGTAGTATTGGGAATCAGATTATTGTAGGAGATAATCGGGCAGATGGTTTAGATGATATAGAAATGCCTGTATCAATGGCTCAGGGGAACAGGATTTTAGAGGATGCAGAAATTAATGCCGGAGGTCGTGCAGGTGGTATTGATCCGGTTTATAGTGTAGGTGATACTCATGAATTCTATGCATATGACACTACTCATATGGTATCAAGAAGTTTATATGAGTTCAAATGTATATATGAAGGAGAACACTGTTATATCTGGGATAAAGATGGTTCTGTGGATATTAATGATGCCCAAAAGCTTGGAGAGGTATTTGATACAGTAATATATGATAAGGATGTAAATGAATTCGGGAAGGCGAGATTTACTGAAAATGGTGGCAAAATAAATATGCTTTTTCAGCCGCTTAAAGACGGAATGGGTGGTTACTTTATAGGCATGGATCTTATTGCTACGGGTGAATTATCAGAATCACAAATTGAAGGTTATAAAATAAATACTGATCATGCCATTATCAACATCAATTCAGATTTTATAAAAGAAAACTTTGAATTTGTAGAATCTACTCTGGCACATGAGTTTCAACATTTGATATGTGCTACAGATTCTCTTGAAAAAGGTACTGATAATGTCATTAGCTTGTGGTTAAATGAGTCGATGAGTGCGTATGCAGAGGAAATGATATTTCCGGGAAGAAAAAATAATCTGGACTATGACATTGCCTTATACATAAGTGATTTTTGTCGAAAAGGTCAGTCACTATATAATTTTAATTATGAGACTGATCCTTATATTGGTGCATATGGAGCTGTATATCTTTTTGAAGATTATATTCATGAAAAGTCAGGTAATAACGTTTACAGTAATGTTCATTCGGGGTGGCGAGAATCAGGGGACGTCATTCCCGATACATCGAAGCTTTTGTATGACTCGGTCAGTGATGAGTTTAGAAATGAAATAAATGATAAATATACATATCCATCAGGCTTTTCGACTCTTTTTAAATCTCAGACAGAGGAGTGGATGAGCAAACTGACACTTGATTTCTATTTGGATTCTATGAATTCTTCTGCAGTTGATCCTGCCAAAATGGATTTGTGTCATTTGGCTATGTTATACACATCTGGTGATTCTCTTGATATTGAAGGTGGTGGACGTGTGGTAGTTGCATTAAGTGATGGTACATTTACTACTCCGGATGATGCTGACAAAGGTCTTGTATACGTTGGTCTTGATGAGAATTTTAAACCAGTTTCAGATCCTGTTTATAGGTAAGAAATAGATTTTTCTGATTTAAAATATTAATGGACATAAAAATATGCTTATATTGGGAGAATATACTATGAAAAAAAGAAATTGTAAAAGAATCAGTGCTATTACGCTTTTAACCATAATGATGTTGGGTACAACAGCATGTGGTGTTCCGAGTGGAGAAAAAATTGAGGAATTTAAATCTTTAATTGAAGAGTCTGCTGATAAGAAATCTGAAGATAAATCAAATGAGGAATCAGATGATTCATCCACGGAGCAGGATTCATCATCGAATACAAATGATGAATCGGAAAAAGATGTGAAAGCTGATGATAATGAATCAGGTAGTACAAGCGCTATAGATACTAACCTTCCGATACCATCAGGAACTCTTAACGGAGTAGAACTTGAAGAGATTTCTTCTTTTGGTATTTCTGGGACTCTCGGTTATGAGCATGATATTTTCTATTCAGAGGATGGGGATGGTTACAAGTTGTATACATGGGATGGTAAACCTATTGAGGGAACATACTATGCTTTTGAATATCTTGGTAAAGGTTTATATGAAGTACGAAATAAAAAAGATATCAATTCAACCGGAGTTATCGATATAAATGGTAATATAATAATTCCGTGTGAGGCAGATGTTATTAAATGGGTAGAATATGATAATTCAAATGATGATACAGGAAGGTATCTGAAGGTAGCATACGTGACAGAAAAAACCGAAGATAAAGAAGAATGCTACATATATACAACGGATGACTTTATTTCCTTTAATGTATCAGAAGGCGATGAGATGTATAAAGGTTACGCCAGGTTTTATGATACAGAAAAAGGATCATTTGTTGGAGATCTTAAATCTGAAGACAAAATATTGGGATGTATTGATGGTTGTGGAGATTACATCGTAATAAAATCTGATGAGGATAATGTTACCAGAATATATGATGAATCAGGTACTGTAGTTGCGGAAAAACCAGATGTCATTGGAAGCAATTATTATATAATGAACAATCAGGAAGAAGAGACATATGATGTTTATGATGGAAGCGGTAGTAAACATGCAACATTAGAGGGTATTAATTATTTTTCATCTATTTATACTGATAATGGTTATTTTGTGTGTGTGTCGGATGAAGATAAGAGTATATATGATATAGATGGGAACAAAATAATTAGTTTTAGTGATATTGATGCCGAAAGTATATATAGCGAACATAATGGAATTTTTGTTGTTAAAAAGAATGATGGAAAAAGTGCATTAATAAATACAAACGGAGATACTATAGCAGAAGGCTATGATAGTATAACTATTACTTCGAGTGATTGTGACTCGTACTTTAAAGGAAAAAAAGGAGATAGTTATGATCTGATAGGACCGGCTGGCGTTTTGATAGAGAATGTTGGGTATGGCAGTAATGTTTGCTATTCAAATGAAAATGAAGAATATTTTGTTATAGCTGATAAAGCTTACTCACTAAAACTTAATAACCCCAGTGCGATTGCTGATATTCCTGGTCTGGTAAGTGACATAAACGATAATAAAATAGGTGTATATGAGGTTTTTAACGGTAATCAGCTTATAGATTATACGTTTGATGCAACATACTCATCTGAATACTATTTGTATGGAAAAACAGGCGATACTATGCATGTATACAAGGTTAACTATTTGTATGAATGATTTGATTAAATACGGTTTTTAATATGAGATTTGAACGGTTTTTCTCTTTTGACACTTATGATTTTTTATAGTAAAATTTACGTATTGGGTGTGCTAACGAAATTAAATATATAGTGAGGGTAAGTTAGGAGGTTACGATGGAAAAGAAATTTACTAATTTGAGGGATATCGCTCGAAGCTTTGCCCAGGCGATGGATCTACTTCGTCCGGAGACAGATCATCTCCATCAAAGAGTAGTTTATCTGGCTTATAATATTGCCGGTGAGATGGATTATAGCGACGAAGACAGGAAGGAACTTCTGTATGCCAGCATTCTGTATGACGCAGGAATAGTTCTTATGCCTGAGAGAAAACCTGATCAGAAGAGATATACTTTCAAGGAACTGGCGGGGGCCGGACTTGGTATCATTGGTGATGTTCCGGATCTCAAACCGGTTTGCGAGATAATGAGAGTTGCAGATCCTGAGATTGAGACAGATAATACTCTCTTTAATGTTGAGAAGTACGAAGATTTCGCTGAGATTATAGATCTGTCCGACATGGTTGCGGCTATGCTGGATCCTAAGGATGCAGCTCTGAACCAGATGGCTGATATCTGTGATTCAGTATCCGATCTGGCAGGAGAGGAATTCAGTAATACAGTAGTTGAGGCGTTCCTCAGATTTGCTGAGAAGGAATATGTATGGATGGAGGTTCTTCATCAGCCTGAAATATGCTTCTCCTATTTCTCGGATTCAAATGAAGTGACTTTGGATCAGGCTATTCTGATGGCTCGATTAATGTCACGTATTATTGATTTCAGAAGTTCATATACGGCAATGCATTCGTCAGGTGTTGCAGCTACAGCTGTAAGACTTGCTGAGATAATGGGTATGTCTGAAGATGAATGTAAGATGATGATGGTTGCAGGTTATCTGCATGATATCGGAAAGCTTAAGGTGCCGAAGAGTGTACTTGAGAAGAACGATAAGCTGACAGATGCTGAGTTTAATATAGTTAAGGAATATGCTTATTATACGAATCTGCTGCTGAAGGATATAACAGGCTTCGAGCAGATAGGAAGATGGGCATCACTCCATCATGAGAAACTGAACGGATATGGATATCCTTTCAGATTAAAGGCTGACGATATTCCTATGGGAGCCCGTATCATTGCCATCGCAGATATATTCTCGGCGGTAGCTGAGATCAGAGCTTACCGTAAAGGTATGTCAAAGGAAGAGGTTATCAAGACTCTTCGTGATAATGTTGAAGACGGAGCAATGTCCGGATATATAGTAGATATGCTCATAAATAATTATGACAATATTTACAGTATCCGTGATAATGAGGTTACCAAGGAAGGTGCCAGATACTTCGCTGCAGTTGTTGATGCCGAAGAAGAAGAGGAAGAAGCAGAAGAAGCTGAGTATAGTGCTCCGGAAGCTTCCGATACTGAAATCGTAGCTGAAACTGATAGTGAACAGGCTGAGACTTTTGGAGAAGGATTCACTATGAATGCTGCACCGGAACCAGAACCGGAAGTTGCGACGGAACCTGCGCAGGAAGTTGCATCGGAAGTTGTTCAGGAACCGGCACCAGAACCGGAACCGGATGTTTTCAATAGTCCGGAATCAGATGCAGTTACTGATATTGATTCTTTATTCTGATAACCATAGACAATTTTATTTATCTATTATTTAATAGTTGGGGGTATATAAAACTATGAAAAAGAGACTTGTTACAAGAAGTGATTTTGATGGACTTGTATGTGCGATGCTCCTTAGAGAAATGGACATCATAGGTGATATCAAATTTGTTCACCCTAAGGATGTTCAGGATGGGAAGATTGAATTATCCGAAAATGATATTACCACAAACCTTCCATTTGATAAGAGAGTGGGCCTTGCTTTCGATCATCATGAAAGTGAGCTTATCAGAAATAAGAAGGAAGATTATGAAGGTAAATATATTATAGATGGTAATGCCAAGTCGGCAGCAAGAGTTGTCTATGATTATTATGGTGGTAAAGAAAGATTTACCAGAGTATCCGATGAGATAATGCTTGCGGTAGATAAGGGCGACAGCGCTGATTTTACAAAGGATGAGATTCTTAATCCTGATGGCTGGGTTCTCATGAATTTCCTGATGGATGCCCGTACCGGTCTCGGCCGTTTCCATGATTTCAGAATATCCAATTATGATCTGATGATGGAACTCATTGATTACTGTGTTGATCATACTATTGATGATGTTCTTCAGCTTCCGGATGTTAAGGAAAGAGTTGATCTGTACTTCGAACAGCAGGAACTCTTCAAGGAGCAGCTTAAGAATATAACTAAGATTCATGATAAGGTTGCTGTAATAGATCTCAGAAATGAAGAGACAATCTATGCCGGAAACAGATTTATGGTTTATGCTATGTGGCCTGAGACTGAGCTTTCTGTTCATGTAGCCTGGGGCTTCAAGAAACAGAATACGGCAGTTATGATTGGTAAATCTATAATTAACAGAAGCTCTGATTTCAATATCGGTGAGCTCTGCCTGTCCTATGGCGGTGGCGGACATGCTAATGCAGGAACCTGCCAGCTTGATAATGATAAGATTGATGATGAACTTCCAATCATAATTGATAAATTAAACGGCAAGATTCCTGTATAAGGTGGAAGCTAGTAGAAACATTTAGATGATTTTTGTCACCAGTCATAATCAATCATAACAACTGACTGATTATGACCGGTGACAGTTTTTTTGAAGAGGGATTATCTCTTTTATGAGTAAAAACTGCGACATAATTTGAAAAATATAGTATAATACAATTTATGGTTGTCAAAAAAGGGATTCTCATCTTGGAGGATTAGTATGGGGTATAGGTTTTATGGATGGGAAAACGCAGTTGTTCCTGCGGTTTCAAATGCTTATAAAGGAATAGAAACTCCTCAGGATCTGTATGATGCATTAAGAAAAGTATGGTGTGAATATACCTGTGCACCCAGACTCAGGGAAGAATGGAGTGAAGAGAATATCACTCTTGGTCAGTGTTCAATTACTGCATTTCTGGTACAGGATATTTTTGGCGGTAAGGTGTATGGAATAAAGCGGCCGGGTGGTAATTATCATTGTTACAATGTGGTCGGTGATGCAGTGTTTGATCTTACCAGTGAACAGTTCGGGGATGAGGTTCTGGATTATGAGAATAATCCCGAACAATCCAGAGAGGTGCATTTCTCAAGTGAGGAGAAGAAACAGAGGTATGAATATCTCTGCATACATCTTAAGAAATATCTGGAAGGCCATATTCCTGTAGGACTTCCCGGTGGATTCTTAATTTATGAAAATGGAAATAATGATGAGATTCTTTTTGCCGAAGAAAATGTAATCCGGCTTTATGGATGTGAAACTCTGGAGGAATTCAGGGAATATACCGGTAATTCTTTCAATGGAATGGTTCATCCGGATGATCTTCATAAGATACAGAATCAGATTCAGGCGCAGACCATGTTTGGGGAGAAGCGTCATGACTATGTCAGATACAGGATAATAACCAAACAGGGCGAGGTCAGATATATAGAGGATTTCGGACATCTGCTTCATGGAATTAACGGCAAGAGTTATTTCTATGTTTTTATAGTGGATGTAGATCAGAATGAATACCTGAACAGAAACAGGAATTCCTATGCAGAGGCAGAAATCCTGTCGATGAATCAGGAAACTGATCCGCTTACGGGACTCTTCAATATGTCCTTCTTCTATCAGAGTGTTCAGATGCTTCTTTCTTCACCAACGGGAAGAAGAAAGGATATATCCATAATTCATTTCGATATTCCGAATTTCAAACTCTTCAATGAGAGAAATGGTTTCAGGCTTGGCGACGAACTGCTCTGTGATCTTGCCAAAACTATCAAGACTGTTTTCAAGGATGCAATAGCTGCAAGATTCTCGGATGACCATTTCGTTGTATGTTCAACAAATGATCGTGAAACCGTACTTCAGTGTACCGAAGAAGTTTATAAGAGAATACTTACTTCAGAGGATCTTCAGAAGAGAGTTCGAATTAAGGCCGGAATATATTACATGGATGACAGGATGACTGAGATTGGTCTGGCCTGTGATCATGCACGTCTGGCATGTAACAGTATCAAGAACAGACACGATGTATTCTATAGCGTTTATGATGAACTTCTCAGGGATAAACTGAGAAAACAGCAGTATGTAATAGATCATATAGATGAGGCCATCGAGAAGGAATATATTAAGGTATTCTATCAGCCGGTCATAAGGGTTAAGACCGGTGAAATCTGTGGCTATGAAGCTCTTGTCAGATGGGTGGATCCATCCTTCGGAATTCTGTCACCCGGTGACTTTATAGATACCTTGGAGAAATTCCATCTCATTCATAAGATTGATACTTATGTGGTCGAAAGAGTATGTAAGGACTATCGCAGGGTTATAGAGAATGGTGATCCGATAGTTCCTGCCTCGATTAATTTCTCGAGACTGGATTTTGAACTCTGTGATATTTTCAGCATAGTGGAGGAAACCAGAAAGAAATATGATGTGCCGATCAATATGATCGATCTGGAGATTACAGAGAGTGTACTTAATGATAATTTCGGACACATCAAGGAACAGTGCGATAAAATGCGTAAGCTTGGTTATCAGATATGGCTGGATGATTTCGGAAGCGGATATTCATCGCTTAATACGCTTGTTGAATATTCTTTCGATGTACTTAAGCTGGATATGGTCTTTCTCAGAAGTTATGACCATAATCCGAAGACCGGAAAGCTTATGAATTATATAATTGAAGGCGCAAGAGGAATGTCGCTGATTCCTCTTTGTGAAGGTGTTGAGACGGAGGAACATTATGAGTTCCTGAAGAGTATAGGATGTGAGAAGGCTCAGGGGTATTACTTCGGAAAACCAATGCCTATGGATGAGACTAAAGCATTTACCATGGCCAAGGGTATGAAGTGGGAAAACTGGAAAGAGGAAAAATAATATGAAAACTGTTATTGGAGTACATTTCTGGGAAAGACAGGTAAGACTCTGTATATGCGATGCGGATTCGGTCAACATTGCAGCCATAGATCTTCCTTCGGACATAAAGAGACTGAATATAGTTGCCAATGACTTCTCAATTATGAAGGCTTATGAGGTGATAGACAGATTCGTAAATGAAGAAATGAGAGTGGACGACTATGCTCTTGTTATCTGCGTATCTGATGATACCGGTCTGAAAGAAATCCAGAATATATATAAATGTGCCGAGGAATTCGGAGTTGAGGTTATCAGAACCGTTTCCGAGACAATGGCCATGGCATATTTCTCATACGTTGAATATGGTCTGGCAGGTCCGGTTATGATGGCATTCGTGTCTCCTGCAAAACTTGGAGTGGCAGATTTCTTCCTGGAAGAAGGAAACGTCGAGAAGATGAATACATTTATTGCCGGAAGATGGAGCGGGTCGTCTATTTATAAGACGGAATTCCTGACTACGGCCAGTAGAAGATTCTTCGATGATACCGAATCTGAAATAGTTATCTGTTCGGGAACAATGGACAGATGCCTTCAGTTCGATCAGATTTTTAAGAATTATCTCTCGACCTCTAATACATTTCTTAACAGAAATATTCAATTCAAGATGATAGACAGTCAGTGTGTTATAGAAGGTATCGGGTTCATGTGTGGCAAGCTGGAGGGTAGAGAGGCCTTCCAGGGACTGAGTGCTGTAGATACTTTGTCCTCCTTTGAACTCTTTATTTCCATTAACGGAAATATGTATCCACTGCTGGATATGGATAAGCTGGTTCCACTGCTGGAACGTATCGAGATAGAGAAGTATCCGGAATCTGAGAAGGCTTATGATGATATCAGGCTATATGAAAGAAGAGGAATGAGCTTCACGGAGGTCAGCCGTCTTAATCTTCCTAAGGAGAAGACAGAAATCTATTACAGGAAGCCCTGCATGCTGACTATTCTTGCAGATGAGAACAGAAATATGGAACTCAGAATAGCAAGCTCACTGGTGGAGGATGTACTAAGATTTAACGTATATGATTACGCTATAACCGGTGAACAGATGGAAGAGAAGAAAGAGAGTATTGCTGATTTCATTACCAAGATTCTTCCGATAGTAGATGATCTGGAATATGCATTTAAATATGCACAGGATGAGGATAACCCTTATACTCAGGGAATCAAGAAGACTTATAATAAAGCTATACAGATTCTGGAGGCCAATGAAGTAACTACTATTATGGGCGAAGGTGAGCCCTTCGATTATAATACCCAGACGGCAGTTGCTCATGTGATGGATGATGAACTTCCGGATAATACGGTTAAGCAGGTGATGCAGGCCGGATATATGTACAAGGGTAAGGTGCTGAGAACGGCATCGGTTATTGTGGCGAACTGATTAAAGGACTAAGTGATGCATTTCCCTGTGGGACGGAAACCTATGAATGAGGAATTACAGTTCATGAATTAGGAATTGTAGTCCGTGAATAAGGGGTTACAGTCCTTGAATAAATGCTTGGAGGATAAGGATGAGAAGAAAAATTACTTCTGTATGCTTAGTGATAGCGATGGCATTAATGACAGGTTGTGGAGGACAGTTTAAGGAATCTGTCGAGAATGCTATTCAGGAAAAACTTGATGAAGAGAATGAGGAGAATACTGCTTCAGAGGAGACCGCTGACAGCACGTCGGACAGCACAGCCGGAGACTCGTCTGAGGAAGAAGCTCCCGCTGAAGAGGTGGCAGATAATTCTGATTCAGCAGACAAGAATCTGAGAGATATGGATGTGTATCTCGAGGAATTCACTACATATGAGAATGCCGATGATGGTCATAGATTATTTACCGGAATCGTGGATAAGGTTATCCTGTCTGATGAAGCAAAGGAGAAGTATCCTGAGCTTTCTAAACTAATCGATCAGTATAATACCCTTCATATGGATGTGTTAAATGATGAGAATCTCGAAACGTCTGTAATAGAAGAAGATTATAAGAATAATGAATATTTCACAGAGTATTCTTCCGAAAGTCATTTATCCTTCAGACGTCTGGATGATAAGGTGTTCAGTGTTTCATCTTCTTATTTCGGATATAGCGGTGGTGCTCACGGATATTACAGTACCAGTGGTATATCCTATGATCTGGAAACTCAGAAGGAGATTGGACTCTTCGACGTCATTGCTGATAAGGATGCATTGATAGAGTACATCAAGGAGGAAATGGATGAGCTCTATCCCGGACTTAGAGAGAATGAAGCTGACGTAGACAAAAACATTGAGAATTATTTCAGCAATGATGAATATATTTCCTGGAATATGGAACCTTTTGGAATCTATATTTATTTCAACCCATATGATATTGCTTCTTATGCTGCAGGTCAGCAGGTAATACCTGTGCTCTTTGATAAGAATCCTGAACTGTTCACGGGCAAATACGGAGCTCAGGAGGGCGACTGGGCCATAGCAGGTTCTAATGCATATGTAGATCTTGATGGGGATAAGGTGATTGATCATGTATATGCTGAAGATGTGATGGATTATCAGGATGAATATTCTGAGGTTAATGGAATCAAAATACTTGTTAATGATAAACCTTATGAATTTGATGTGTATGGTTTCAGAAATGACAAATATATAGTCAAGAAGGATAATAAATTCTACATGTATGTGGTTTCTACAGGAGAGAATGACTGGAAGACACTTATTGTATATTCTCTGAATGGAGATGAGGTAAAACAGATAGGAGAACAGAACGGTGGAATAAGTTCACCGGTCAGCTATCATTCATATGACGAGATATCCTATACCAATTCGAAGGGTCAGCTCTTTAATCCTGACAGATTCTATATTTGTGAAAGACTGGATCTTATAAGCACATTTGACGGCTCCAAGATGTATAAGGTGGGTGAAGACGGATTACCGGAAACTCAGGAGGAGCTGTATTACTGCGATAATAAGTATTTCGAATTCACTTCAAAAGTTGACCTTACTGTGGATGTAGCTGATGAAGCAGGCAATGTTATTGAAGAGGGTAGAGAAATTCCGTCGGGTCATAAGTTTACTCCATATAAAACCGATAATAAGAAATATGCATATCTTAAGCTTGAGGATGGAACAATAGTCAGAATTACGGTAGATGCGAGTGACTGGCCAAGAAAGATTGATGGCAAGGATCTCGATGATGTCTTCGATGGAATAATATTCGCAGGTTAAGGAGTTTAAATAATTATTTCAATATAAGCAGCCTTCGGCTTGTAGTTTCCTGTTATTGTCCTGTTATTGAAAATGGAGAGAAGAATGTTCGGAAAGAAGAAAATAAAGACAATCGACTATGACCATTCACTTCAGATTCCGGCTATGAGGGTCAGTATCTGTACAGGAGAAAAGGTTGCCGGACTTCAGGATATTTCTACCAAGAAGTTTCATGATATAGAGCTTATCAGAAATGATAAAGAACTGGTTGAATTCTGCGAGGCCTGCGGAATCAGCAAAGAAGAAATAAAGATAATTAATTGATTAAGATTTACGGAGAATAAGATGTCAGATATTAGTTCTAATATGAATCAGGTGGCTTCGGCTAATCGTATACACATAGGTTTCTTTGGCTGCAGAAATGCAGGAAAGTCCAGTGTGGTAAATGCGGTTACCGGACAGGACCTGGCGGTTGTTTCGGATGTTGCGGGTACCACAACGGATCCGGTAACTAAAGCTATGGAGCTGCTTCCACTGGGACCTGTTGTAATAATTGATACACCCGGATTTGATGATGAGGGTATGCTGGGAGAACTGAGAGTCAGAAAAACCAAGCAGACTCTTAACAGAACGGATATTGCTGTTCTCGTGATAGACGCTTCCAGGGGACCGGTTCAGGATGACGGCATTCTGATCGATATATTTAAAGAGAAGATGATTCCTTATATGGTAGTGCTGAATAAGACTGATAGTCTGAAGCCTTCAGATGAGTCTTCGATTTCTGATATCGTTGCATCACTGGTTGGAGATGATAAAGTATCGATTGGTGGAGAACAGAAGGAAGTACCTGTTGTAGCAGTCAGTGCCAGAACAGGTGAAGGAATAGAAGAACTGAAGAATACTATTGCTGTTCTTGTGCCCGAGGAAGATGAGAACCATACCTTTATTGGTGATACAGCTAAGCCGGGAGATACTGTTGTTCTTGTATGTCCAATAGACAGCGCAGCTCCGAAAGGAAGACTAATAATGCCTCAGCAGATGGCAGTGAGAGGTCTTCTGGATATTGGAAGCATTGCAGTGGTGGTAAGAGAGACAGAGCTTGAACAGACTCTTGAAAAGTTTGGATGTCTGAAGGATGTAGATAATGGAGATAACGCGGAGGAACCTCCGGTATCATTAGTGATTACAGATAGCCAGGCGTTTAAGAAGGTAAGTGAGATAGTTCCTGACAGCATTCCGCTTACATCCTTCTCAATACTTATGGCTAAGTATAAGGGATTTCTTGAAACTGCAGTGAGTGGGGTTGCTGCTATAGGTAATCTCAAGGATGGTGACAAGGTGCTTATGGCCGAAGGCTGTACGCATCACAGACAGTGTGGTGATATTGGAACAGTTAAGCTTCCGAATCTTCTTAGAAAAACCACGGGAAAGAATCTTGTGATTGAGACCTGTTCGGGAAAGGGTTTCCCGGAAGACCTGTCTGAATATTCTATAGTTATTCACTGTGGAGGCTGTATGATCACTGAGAGAGAAGTACAGTACCGTATGAAATGTGCGAAGGACCAGGGAGTTCCATTTACGAATTACGGAACGGCAATCGCATTTATGACAGGGATACTTGAGAGAAGTCTCAGAGTCCTGCCTGAGGTTCATGATTTAATAAGATAATAATAGTATGGATTTATGGACGCAATTTATAAGCATAAATTTCAAAAACTTGTCATCTTTGTTTTCTAAAGACATCAGGATTTGAATCATGAGACTTCCCTGGGCAAACGATTGCGGAGCGGCGCTTAGCGTTAAACGAGGTCGACAGGCAACGGTTAGCAAGCGCAGCGTGTTTGAACAGGGAACGTACTCATGTTCAAATCCGTTAAGTTCATATAAGAATACAATTGAGGAAATAATAAGAGAGGAAAAAGAAGAAATGATATACAATAACGTGCTCGAGGCAATTGGGCATACACCGATGATAAGACTTAATCATATGCCGGAGGAAGGCAGTGCGGAAGTCCTTGTAAAGTTTGAAGGAACCAATGTGGGTGGCTCCATTAAGACCAGAACAGCTTACAAAATGATAAGAGCTGCTGAGAAGGAAGGTCTTATCAAGGAGGATACTATAATAGTTGAACCTACCAGTGGTAATCAGGGAATTGGTCTGGCTCTGGTTGGTGCAGTAAGAGGATATAAGACAATAATAATAATGCCGGATTCTGTAAGTGAAGAACGTCGGAAACTCGTTAAGCATTACGGTGCTGAGGTTATTCTTATTCATGATGCAGGGGATATCGGAGCCTGCATAGATGAATGTCTTCAGACAGCTCTCAGAATGCAGAAGGAA
>CACZPG010000010.1 GCA_902782965.1 uncultured Lachnospiraceae bacterium | reverse complement strand
TCAAAGCCCGTAGCCTTTAGATAATTCTGAAGACTTGCATTTCTGGCCTTGGTATGCGGAGAAGAATTCCTTGCCCTCTTATAGACAGCCTGTTCATCCTCAGTAAAACTATCATAATAATTCTCTACAAAGTCACACTGAGAATTAGCAGATACAATACCGGTTACAAGCTTATGATATTTCTCCGGCTGCATGTTAACTGCAGAAACAATATACGTCTTAACCTTCAGGTCATATATACTGTCCCCGATATAAGCCAGAGCAAGCGGCGAGTATCTGGAAGAAACCTCATGAACAGACATATGTCCTGCTTCCAGATGACCAGCCCTCAATTGCTCCCTATTCGAAGATTCATTTAAATTTATGCCTTCTTCCACTTGACACCCTCTCTGGTATCCTCAAGAATGATACCCTGTTCAAGCAGCTGATTCCTGATTTCATCAGCCCTGGCGAAATCCCTAGCCTTCTTGGCTGCTGTTCTTTCTGCTATAAGCGCTTCAATAGCCTCTACCTCAGACTGATCGATTTCCTCAACCTTTCTTTCAAGACTGATTCCCAGCACCTTATCGCAGAGTTCGTTCAGAACCTTATAGAGACATCCGGCAAAATCACTTGAAGAATTCTCATCTGTATTTGCGTTTGTATAACGAACCAGCTCGAAAACCACCGAAATAGCATCCGAAGTATTCAGATCGTCATCCATTGCCTCATCGAATCTTTCTATAAACTTAGGAATTTCCTCTTCCAGAATCTGCTCCTCAGCATCTGTAACAGGTTTCTTATTATCCTTATCTATTATGCCTCTGAGTTTCTCAGCACCATTAAGAATTCTCTCAAGTCCCTTCGCAGAATCCTCTACCAGATCTCTGGAGAAATTAAGAGGCGTTCTATACTGTGCACTAAGCATGAAGAATCTGATTACCTGAGGATCATACTCCTTACAAATATCTCTTACAGTAAAGAAATTACCAAGTGACTTGGACATTTTATCACCATTTATTCTGAGAAATGCATTGTGCATCCAATATCTCGAGAATTCCTTATCACTTGAAGCTTCACTCTGAGCAATTTCATTCTCGTGATGAGGGAATATAAGATCTTCGCCACCGGCATGAATATCAAGAGTATCACCGATATATTTTTTGGACATGCATGAGCACTCAAGATGCCAGCCCGGGCGTCCTTCTCCCCATGGAGAATCCCAGAAAGGTTCGCCTTCTTTCTTAGGTTTCCAAAGCACGAAATCAAGTCCGTCTTCCTTCTCATCCTCACCGGAAACCTTCAGCTGATGAGCTTCAGCTCTATGACCGGATTCCAGATCATCAATATTTTTATGTGAAAGCTTACCATATGGTTCAAAGCTTCTGACTCTGAAATATACTGTTCCATTCTTCTCGTATGCATGCCCCTTATCAATAAGAGTCTGCACCATATCTATCATTTCCGGAATTTCGCGGGTAGCCTGTGGATGTGTAGTCGCAGGGCGTACATTAAGCGCCTCCATATCCTTCTTACATTCAGCAATATATTTCTCTGATACCTCGCTGGCCGGAATACCTTCCTCTATGGAACGTTTGATTATCTTATCATCAATATCTGTAAAATTCGAAACATAATTAACCTCAAACCCCTTATGTTCAAGATATCTTCTGAGGGTATCAAAAACTATCATCGGACGCGCATTTCCAATATGAATGAAATCATAAACAGTAGGTCCGCAAACATAGATACCCACTTTACCGGGATTGATAGGTTCGAATTCTTCTTTTCTTCTTGTTAATGTGTTAAAAATCTTCATTCTGTATATCCTTATCTGTCAATAATATTAGTTACTGGTTATTCTCTGCCCAGTCATAGGTGATGGTATATTCATTAAGTCTTTCATCTGCTGTCATAAGTCCGGATACTATTCCTTCGGTATTCTTCCTAAGGGATGTCCAGAATTCAGACTTATCATTAAGATTCTGTTCTTCCTTGGTTTTGAGCTCGCCGACAAACTCAGCATAATCATTAAGACTGGAGCTTGTAAAAATAGATTTCTTAACGTCATAAGTCTGGAAGCTGTTCTCATCAAGCTCATGAGAAAGGATCTTCGGATTAGGAAGATGAACTATTATCTTCTTCTTCTCATTATCTATATCATATGTAATCTCACCGGTATCGATTCCGGCACTGATCGTACCCGAATAAGTATAAACCGTCTTATCGGTACTGAAAGGAATAACAATATCAGTATCACCAAATTTCTTATCTTTCTCATAAGTGCCTGCATCGGTATAGTAATACTTATAGGTCACAAGTTCACTGGCAGGAGAAACGATTTCTTTGATTGTGGAAGTATCAACAGTAACTTCTTCATTAATCACTACTTCCTCAGTTTCAACAGTTTCACCTGTCGGAAGCTCTATAACATCCGTAGCTTTCTTCTTACCGATTCTAAAACCAACAAAAATAGCAATTCCAATCAGAACAAGCGAGATCAGAACTATTATAAGAATGTTTTTAACTTTTTCCATATCGCACCTCTGTGTAAGAAAAAACTAATTAAACATTAACTAAAAAAAATCGGAATGACAGGACTTGAACCTGCGACCTCCACATCCCTAATGTGGCGCTCTAGCCAAACTGAGCCACATCCCGATAAATCTCAACTAAGGATTATAACAATTTTATAGTACATTTACAATCTTTTTCTTATATGTTTTTTGATTTTTTCTCTTATGTTTTAGGAGCTATAAAAGTTTCCGGGAACTATTATACAAGAAACCAGCCCTGCTCTATAAATATAGAGAAGGGCTGATCAATTAAACTATGTAATTATTTATCTTTCGAATTATTG
>CACZPG010000009.1 GCA_902782965.1 uncultured Lachnospiraceae bacterium | reverse complement strand
CCAGATAAAAATATGCTTGCATAATTTTTATCTGGTATATACGAACGAGCTATGCGAACGTACATGAGGAAAGTGTCTGCGAAGCAGGCTTTATATATATGAAAGGTGTAACATATGGCGACACAGAATATAATTCCTACACGAATGGAGTTAACCCGCTTAAAGAAGAAACTGAATACTGCAGTTAAGGGACATCGCCTTCTGAAGGATAAACGTGATGAGCTTATGCGTGAATTCCTTGAACTTGTTAAGGTAAATATGGAACTCAGACAGAAGGTGGAAGAGGGTATCAAGGCTGCCAATAAGAATTTCGTGCTTGCAAAAGCAGGAATGTCTGAGCAGACACTTAGAACAGCGCTTATGGCTCCCAAGCAGGAGGTATCACTCATTCAGAACAAGAAGAATGTTATGAGTGTAGATATACCGGTTTTTGACTTTAAGACTAAGACTGCTGATGAGAATGATATATATTCGTATGGTTTTGCATTCACCTCCGGAGATCTTGATGGAGCAGTATCATCGCTTTCTGATGTATTTCCGGATATGCTTAAACTGGCCGAAGTTGAGAAATCATGTCAGCTTATGGCTGCCGAAATAGAAAAAACCAGACGTCGTGTAAACGCTCTTGAACATGTTATTATTCCTGAAACTCAGGAAAGTATCAAGTACATTACTATGAAACTTGATGAGAATGAGAGATCTACTCAGGTACGTCTTATGAAGGTTAAGTCTATGATGCTTGAAGAAGCACATCACTATAAGGATAAAGAATAATTATTTCAAAAGGGTGTTCTTAACAGGACATCCTTTTTGACAAAAAACAGGCAAAACATAATAAATATATTCTTTTGTTTCTGGATGGATTCTTATATTTTATTTAATGCAATATGAGGTGATAGGAATGGCTAAGGTTTTATTGATAAATGGAAGTCCTAAGGCAGACGGTTGTACAGCAACAGCATTTGATGAGATGATTAAGGTGTTTACTGCTGAAGGAGTAGAAACTGAAATCATTCACGTAGGAAATAAGGTTATTCGTGGTTGTGTTTCCTGTGGAAGTTGTGGAAGTACCGGTAAATGTGTTATTGATGATCTGGTAAATGAAGTAGCACTTAAATTTGAAAAAGCTGATGGACTTGTTCTTGGGAGTCCTGTATATTATGGTTCGCCTAATGGAACATTACTTGCATTTGCTGACAGACTCTTCTATAGTACTTCATTTTCAAAACATATGAAGGTTGGTGCGTCAGTTGTCAGCTGCAGGAGAGCGGGAAATACAGCATCCTTCGATGTACTTAATAAATATTTTACAATCAGTGGAATGCCGCTTGCTCCAAGTACCTATTGGAACCAGGTTCATGGTCATACAGCTGAAGATGTTAAGAAAGATCTGGAAGGTCTTCAGACTATGAGAAATCTTGCAAGAAATATGGTATTTATGATCAGAGCTTTCGCTGATGCTGAGGATAAGTATGGCTTGCCAGAGGTGGAAAGCGGAGTATTCACAAGTTTTCCTGATGGAAAATAGGTTCTTCTGGATAATATCAGGTAAAGTTTATATGAGTATTGAAATAATCAGATCAAAAAGAAAAACCATAGCTATTCAGATAATTGACTCTTCGGAAGTAAAAGTAAGAGCTCCGTTAAGAATGTCTCAAAAAGCTATAAAGGATTTTATTGATAAGAATAGTGAATGGATCAGTAGAAAGCAGCAGGAAGCCAGAGAGAAAGAAATCGCTGCAGAATCTGTGAAATTGTTAAATGAAATTGAAATTAAAGAACTTACTGATAGAGCTCGTGAGGTTTTTACAAGAAAAGTTCAATACTATGCTGCTATAATAGGTGTAGACTGGAACAGGATAACTATACGTAATCAGAAATCCCGCTGGGGAAGCTGTTCACAAAAGGGTAATCTGAATTTTAATGTGGCTTTGATGAGAGCTCCTATAGAAGTTCTCGATTATGTGGTAATACATGAATTATGTCACAGAAAAGAGATGAATCATTCTCCAAAATTCTGGTATGAAGTCGAAAGAGTTATGCCTGATTACCGAAAATATGAGAAATGGCTTAAAGATAATGGTAAGATATTACTTGCTGAAATTCATGGACACTAGTTCTTTGGAAAGGATAAAAAGCATTAGATAAATGTCCTGAGTGAAAAATAAGTTGATACCATAATAAAATAAGTATATAATTAACGTAGGTTATTTGAAACAGTTAAATGTCGTATTACACTAAGGGGGGTGATTTTATGGCAGCACTTATTAAATGTCCTAAATGCGGATCCACAAGACTTGAGCCTGTCAAGGACGCAGGAGGTATCGCTGGAAAGCTTGGAAAGAAGATTTTCATTTGTCAGAATTGTGGAAAAGAATCGAAAATTAAAGATAAGTAGATTTGAAAGTAAATCGAACCATCAGACGAAGCGTCGGATGGTTCTTTTTATTTAACACGCGAAACACGAGGAAGAAGTTTTCAAAGTAAAAGGAAACTAAATTTTTTAAAATAGTTTCTTGATTTTCTTGATATTTTCTGATATCATAATGGAAACTGGAATAAAAATTCTGGTTTCCTTATTTCTTTTAAATGTTATGGATGGTAAGGAGTGTTTATGGATCTTAGAGAACAGATACTTAAAGGAACACTGCAGGTATTTAATTATAAGGGTATGAAGTTCACTATGGACGACATAGCACATGAATTAGGTATCAGTAAGAAAACTATATATACTGTTTTTAGGGATAAGAAACATATGTTTCTGGAGCTGGTTGATTATCTCTTTGATAAGATCAAGGAGGAGGAACAGCTTATTTATGAGGATGATTCTTTGGAAACTGTGGAGAAGATAAGGAAAATTCTTGGGGTGCTTCCACAAAGTTATAAGAAGATTGATCTGAGACAGCTCTATATTCTTAAGGATAAATATCCTGATGTATATTTCAAAGTCGAGGAACGTCTTGAGAATGGATGGGAAATAACAATTGCACTTCTGGAACAGGGGATGAAAGAAGGTGTGATCAGAAATATCAGAATTCCGATTTTCAAGATGATGCTAGAGGCATCGCTGGAACAGTTCTTCCGAAGAGATATTCTGATAGAGAATAAGATATCCTATCATGAAGGACTTGATGAAGTTGTGGAGATACTTATAGATGGAATTATAGTTCAGAGTTAAAGATGGCAATATGTATGGAGGTTACAAATGGAAAGAATTTATTTAAATAACGATTGGAAATTTGCTGAGAAGTTTTCGGATTCTATGCTGAAGCAGGATTACAATTCGACTGTTATGACAGAAGTGCGTATTCCTCATACTGTAAAGGAGACTCCTTATCATTATTTTGATGAGCATGAATATCAGATGCTTTCTGCCTATAGAAGGATTATTCAGATTAAAGAGGAGTGGAAGGGTAAGAGGCTTCTGCTTACCTTTGAAGGTGTAGCTCATGAAGCTACCGTATATGTAAATGGCGTAAAGCTTCTTGTTCATAAATCAGGATATACAGCATTTACTGTAGATATCAGTGAGAATGTTGATTACGGAAAGGATAATGTAATTGTTGTTAAATGTGACAGCAGGGAAGATCTGAATTTCCCTCCATTTGGGTTTGTTATTGACTATATGACCTATGGCGGAATATATCGAGAAGTTTATCTTGATATTAAAGATGAAACTTATATCAGAGATATATTTATCACAACTAAACTGGCTGAGAAATATGAGAAGGATGGAATCGACAGAGTAGGCTCTTCCCAGTCCGTATCCAGGATTGAAATCAGCAGAAAGCATGCTTTTTCAGGAAGCATTAAGCAGTTTATCAGACCATGTTGCGATGGAGATTTCAAGGAGATTTCTGAATATAAGATTGATAGTGCAGATGCCACACTTTCTGAAGAAAAGGAAGAGGTTGATATTCATTCTATAAGTGCGGTTACAGGTGATGTGGCTCTCTGGGATATTAATAATCCGGCGAGATACGAGATTAAAACTGTACTGTATGATCGCAGCGGTAAAATACTTGATGAGAATATTACAGTAATAGGATTCAGAAGGGCTAAATTTAAGAACAGTGGGTTCTATCTGAACGGTAAGAGAATTAAAATCAGAGGACTGAACAGACATCAGAGCTATCCTTATGTAGGTTATGCTATGCCTAAGAGCATGCAGGTGCTTGATGCTGAAATTCTTAAGAAGGAACTGGGACTTAATGCTGTTCGTACTTCGCATTATCCTCAGTCACAAAGCTTTATTGACAAGTGTGATGAGATCGGTCTTCTGGTATTTACCGAAATGCCCGGCTGGCAGCATATTGGTGACAGTGAGTGGAAGAATCAGGCAGTTGAAAATGTACGTGAGATGGTTACCCAGTACAGAAATCATCCGTCAATCGTTCTATGGGGCGTAAGAATCAATGAATCTGTTGATGATGATGAATTCTATACCAGAACCAACGAACTCTGCCGTGAACTTGATCCAAGCCGTCAGACCGGTGGTGTAAGATGCTATAAGAAGGGCAGTTTCCTGGAAGATGTTTATACGTATAATGATTTCTCTCATTCCGGAGATAATAAGGGCTGTGATAAGAAGTCTGATGTAACTTCCAATCCTGATAAGCCTTATCTTATAAGTGAATATAACGGACATATGTATCCAACTAAGGCATTTGACTGGGAAGAACATAGAATGGAGCATATGAAACGTCATGCTAATGTACTTAATGAGGTAGCTAAGCATACAGATATAGCAGGTTCTTTTGGCTGGTGTATGTTTGATTATAACACTCACAAGGATTTCGGAAGTGGGGATCGCATATGCTATCACGGTGTTATGGATATGTTTAGAAATCCTAAGCTAGCGGCAGCGGTATATGCTATGCAGCAGGATGATCATCCGGTTCTGACAATCAGCTCCTCAATGGATATAGGTGAGCATCCCGGATGCAATCGTGGAGATGTTTATATTTTATCAAATGCTGACAGCGTGAAGATGTATAAGAATGACAGATTCATTAAGGAATATGATATGAGTGCTTCTCCATATGAATATCTTAATCATGGACCGGTACAGATTGATGATTATATTGGTGATGCCATTGAAGTCGGAGAACCGGAAATGAGTCGTAAACAAGTAGAAGACCTGAAGGGGCTTCTTAATGAAGTTGCAAAAGTCGGACTCTATGGTATGTCCAAGAGAATGATGGCAAAAGCCGGTTATGTAAGTGTCAAATATAGAATGAGCATGACTGAAGCAGTTGCTCTATATAATAAATATGTAGGTGACTGGGGCGGTAAATCAACGGTATATCGCTTTGAAGCAATTAAGGATGGAAGTATTGTCAAAGAAGTAACATTAGCTCCGATGACAAGACATTCCTTATATACTAAGGTTGATCATACCGACCTTGTAGAAGGTGATACTTATGATGTTGCTTCTGTAAGGATTACTGACAAAGATGAAAACGGAAATATAATGTTCTTCGCCAATGATCCTGTAAGTTTATCTACAATAGGTCCTATCGATATTATTGGACCAAGTATTATTTCTCTTCAGGGTGGAATGGGCGGAACCTATGTAAGAACCACCGGAAAGAAAGGTGATGCCAAGCTGGTTATTACACCTCAACATGGTAATTCAACTACAATTAATTTTAATGTCAATTGAAGATAGGAAAAAGGAGAGGGCTTATGAAACTGGGTTTTAAAGAAAAATTATCATATGGACTTGGCGCCATAGGTAAAGATATGGTCTACATGCTTTCCGCAAGTTATGTTCTCTATTACTTCCAGGATGTTTTGGGAGTAAATGCGATAGCAATGGGTATCATACTTATGGCTGCCCGTGTATTTGATGCATTTAATGATCCTATTATGGGAATTGTTGTTGCAAAAACCAAGACCAGGTGGGGTAAATTCAGACCATGGCTTATGATCGGAACAATTACCAATGCAGTAATTCTCTTTCTGATGTTTGCCTGTCCGCCGACACTCAGTGCCTCAGGATTGGTGGCGTATGCAGCGGTAACCTATATCCTCTGGGGTGTAACCTATACTATGATGGATATTCCTTACTGGTCAATGATTCCTGCATTTACAAGAAGCGGTAAAGAGAGAGAAGGTCTTACGACTCTTGCTCGTTCCTGTGCCGGCGTTGGTTCAGCTCTTGTCACGATATTTACTGTAATGATCGTAAGTGGTATTGGTAAGATTATTGTTGGAGCGGATGCTACTGCCCAGCAGATTGAGATAGCTGGTTTCAAATGGTTTGCACTTATTGTATCAATTCTGTTTGTTGTATTTATCACAATCACCTGCATAAATATCAAGGAACAGGCTACAGTTGATATGGAGTCACCGTCCGTAGGACAGATGTTTAAGGCTCTTATAACAAACGATCAGGCCATGGTAATAGTTATTTCTATAGTATTAATTAATACCTGTATATATATTACTTCAAATCTTGTTATTTATTTCTTCAAATATGATTTTGGCGGAGAAGGATGGAAGGGAAGTTATACATTATTCAATATGTTTGGCGGAGCTGTTCAGATTCTGTCGATGATGCTTTTCTATCCACTGCTTCGTAAGTTTGCAAGCAATGTGAAGATATTCTATATATGTCTTACAAGCGCGATGATAGGATATGCTGTACTGTTTGCAATAGCATTTATTAATATGTCAAATGTATTTATTCTGTTTATTCCCGGATTCTTTATCTTTGCTGCAAATGGCGTGCTTCAGGTTCTTACAACTGTTTTCCTTGCCAATACGGTAGATTATGGTGATCTGAAGAATCATAGAAGAGACGAATCTGTAATATTCTCAATGCAGACTTTTGTGGTCAAGCTTGCATCCGGTGTGGCTGCGCTTATTGCTTCAATCTGTCTGTCTCTGAATAATCTTAAATCAGAAACAGGATCTGATGTAGAAGAAGCATATGATTTCGCTAAAGACGTAGCTGAATCCTCTAAGCTTGGACTTAGGATGACTATGACAATTATTCCTATTATTGGTCTCATTATTGCTGTAATTCTTTTCTGGAAGAAATTCATTCTGACGGAGCAGAAAATGGAAGAGATAACAGCAGAGCTGAAGGCACGATAATATGAGAAGCTGATTTTGCTTCTCATAATCTAAAATGAGTCAGAAGGGACAGATCTTTTGACTCATTTTTTGAAAAGTAATATCAATATTGATAATGTATTACTATGGGGAAAAGGGGTTTGAAATGATAATAAATGGAAAGAAATATTTCATTCTGAATACAGCTAATACTTCGTATGTTTTCAGAATTATGGATAGCGGCCATCTCGAACACTTATATTACGGAAAGAAAATACGCGTTACAGATTCCCTTGACGGACTTGTTGAAAGACAGGAATTCATTGCAGGAAATAATAATTCCTATAGTCCGGAGTATCCATATCTGACCTTGAACAATCTCTGCCTGGAGGCTTCTTTTGAAGGAAAGGGCGATAACAGGGAAGCTTTTGCAGTGATTGAGAATGCGGATGGAAGCAGAACATCAGATTTCTTATTTGAAGCTTTTGAGATGGACAATGAGAAAATACCTTTGAAAACTATGCCATCCTCATATGATCTTAGCGGAAGTTTACAAGGGAATAGCAGTGTTGATGCTTCACAGGAGAATAATAAGGAGAATCAGAAGAATAATCATCTTCGTATAGTTTTATGTGACAGATATAACAGCCTGAGAATGATCATTGATTATTATATCTTTGAAAATGAAGATGTTATTACCAGATCAGCCAGACTGATAAATGAAGGTTCTGAAGCTGTGACTATAAAGCAGTTTATGTCAGGACAGTTGGATATGCCTGAGGCTGGATACATTATGTCAACCTTTAATGGGGCCTGGGCCAGAGAAATGAGTCGTAAGGATATTCCGCTTATAGCCGGAAAACATATTAATTCCAGTTATACGGGAACCTCTTCAAGTAATGCTAATCCATTCTTCATGCTTTCAACACCGACGACTACAGAAGATACAGGGATCGCATATGGTTTCAATCTTATTTATAGTGGGAATCATGCTGAGATAGCAGAAGTAAACGAATTCGGAAAGACCAGGCTTCTATGGGGTATTAATCCAAGAAATTTCAGCTGGAAGCTTGATTCGGGTGAAATGTTTGAAACACCTGAAGCTGTGATGACTTTTTCTGATAAAGGCTTCAATGGTATGAGTTGTGGTTTACATAACTTTGTCAGAAATCATGTTGTAAGAGGTAAATGGGCTAAGAAGGAAAGACCGGTTCTTCTGAATAGCTGGGAAGCAGCATATTTTGATATTAATGAAAATAAGCTCCTTAAACTGGCGAAAGCAGCGAAAGAAGTAGGAATAGAATTGTTTGTAATGGATGACGGCTGGTTTGGTAAGAGAGATAACGATACCTGTTCTCTTGGAGACTGGACACCAAATCCCAATAAACTTCCGGGCGGCGTAAAGAGCTTAGCTGATAAAATAAACAAGCTTGGAATGCAGTTTGGTATCTGGGTTGAACCTGAAATGGTGAATGTTGACTCAGATCTCTATCGTAATCATCCGGACTGGGCTATTCAGATTCCGGACAGACCTCATAGTGAGGGCCGTAATCAAAGAATACTGGATCTTTCTCGGGCGGAGGTACAGGATTATATAATTGAATCCATGTCGAAGGTTTTCAGTTCTGCTAATATTGCATATGTTAAATGGGATATGAACAGGACTCTGACGGATATTTATTCTATTAATCTTAATGACAGACAGGGAGAGCTGACTCATCGATATATGATCGGTCTCTATCGTTGTATGAAAACTCTGACTGAGAAATTTCCTGAAATTCTTTTTGAAGGCTGTTCTGCCGGAGGTAATCGTTTCGATCTGGGAATACTCAGTTACTTTCCGCAGATCTGGGGAAGTGATGATACAGATGCTATTGTGAGAGCAGAGATTCAGACCGGTTATAGCTATGGTTACCCTCAGAACTGCTGGGGGGCTCATGTGTCCGGTGTACCTAATCATCAATCCCTTCGTGTGACTCCTCTTGCAACACGTTTTTCTGTTGCAGCATTTGGAAGTCTCGGTTATGAGTGTAATCTTGTGGATATCAGCAGAGATGAGATTGATCAGATAAAAGAGCAGATCAAAATGTATAAGCAATTTCGAAAAGTTTTTCAGTATGGTCAGATCTACAGAGGTCGAAGCTTTACCGGCGTGACCAGTCAGGCCGGAATTAATCATGGACTTTCATCCGGTGGTTACTCAGCTTCAGGAAGTGTACTTACCCGTAATGATAATAATATTACGGAGTGGACAGTTGTTGCACCTGATAAATCTAAAGCAGTTGGAATGATAGTCCAGAAAATGGTAGTTCCGAATATGGCATATCAGTATTACAGAGCTGCCGGCTTGGATGAGGATAAATATTATCATTTCTATAATAAAGAGATTAAAGTAAATATTAAGGAATTCGGAGACCTGGTAAATACTGCATCGCCAATTCATATTAAACCTGATTCAGTTACTCAGAGAGTAGTATCTAAATTCGTTAAGCTGGACGGTGAAAAGGAGAATCTTAAAATGTTTGGAAGTGCCTTGATGAATGCAGGTGTGAAACTTTCGCCGGCATATGCAGGGACTGGATTTAATGATAAAACCAGAGTTTTTTCGGATTATAGTGCCAGAATATATTATATGGAGGAAGAAACAATCTGATAGAAGTTGAAAAATGCCGGAAAATTTGTTTTGAAAATAGTCTGTAAATTTGTATTTATCTATTATTCAGCTATTCTCTGTTATTCTTATCTATAACGTATGGTTTTGCATAGATTTTGACAAGATTCCAGTTTTCATCATATTTGCAGTCAATAGTGGCTCTGATGAAATTACCATCAGAATCTTTACCGTTTACAGAGAAGCAGTAATGAACTGTTCGGTCATCATAACAGTACAGAACAGTGCAGTTGTCTGTTTCTTTATTTGAAAAACTACTATCTAGTGTATTTTCTGATATAAAATTCTTATAATCCGTGGCTGCTTTATCAAATACCTTCTGGGATACAGAAGTACATCTGAAAGCATTTCCGTTCTCTGAATCAATGTCAAAGGTTTGACCTTCAGACATCATCTCAACAGTCAGGACAGCGAGCCAGGCTTCGTTGTATGGATTCTCTGATTCCGGTATTTTGTTATTCATTTCTTCTTTGAACAGTGAAGTGCTGGTTATATACTTTTGAGTTTTCTGATAGTCTATTCCTTCCACTGTCCATGTAATGGCCAATATTATGAGGGCAATACATCCGGCTGCAAATACAAATATATTAAGAACTGATTTAACCGGTCGGAGTCTATCTGTATTAATTACTTTGCCTTTCTGACTTGCTCTATTTCTGATATGAATTCTGACATAGTAAATAATGATAAAAACAATCGAAAGAACTATATTTATTATTCTCATTAACTGACTGGTGAATCCGCCGAGAAATACTCCGGAGAAATCGTATAGTTTATCCATTAGAATTAATAAGATAATATTATATATGAGAGGGAAGACAGCGTTCCATCCGAGAAATATCTTTTTTCTTTTAGAATCGGCAGAGTCTTTGGAACAATAGTTCTTGATTACTAATGTGAGTATTACAACAAACCCCAGAGAAACATAGGCGACTATATCAGGGATATCTATTATGAAATGATTGTAATCAATAAATATCGAAGAATATACCAGTATCAGTGCCCATAGAATCCAGAGCAGAGACATAAATAAGTCGATTCTGTCTAAAAAACTGACCAGTTTAAAATCTGAAAATTTCTTACCCTTATTCAATGTTTTCCTCCTGGCTTCGGGTCAGCTGAGATAGGTTATTCTGACACAGTTAATAGTTTTGTAAGCTGATATAGAAATTACTGTAAGTTATTATAGTAATTCAATATAAATTAATCAATAATACAAACTATAAAGTTCCATGAAATCATTGTATAAATATGTATAAATTCTTGAAAAGATATGCCATAGTAGCTATAATCAAAATGATGGTGCTGATATGATCAGTACCGGAGAGTTTTAAATAAATAATGATCCTTAGTTGTCATATATTCATGATCAGGAGATTTATAGTAAATGCTGTTTTATGATTATTACAGGGTCGGACAGGAGATAGAAATGTATAAAGATTTTGAAAATGTTAAAGTAATGACACATCCTCTTATCAAGCACAAGATTTCACTTCTCAGAGATAAGAACACAGGAACCAATGAATTCCGTAAGCTTGTGGAAGAAATAGCTATGCTGGAGGCTTTTGAAGCATTCAGAGATCTGCCGCTTAAGGATATTGAAGTTGAGACTCCGATAGAGAAGTGCATGTCACCTATGATTGATGGTAAGAAACTTGCTATAGTTCCAATTCTTCGTGCAGGACTGGGTATGGTCAATGGTATTACAGCGCTTGTTCCTACAGCAAAGGTTGGACACGTAGGTCTGTATCGTGATCCTGAGACACATGAGCCTCATGAGTATTACTGTAAGCTTCCTGATCCTATTGATCAGAGAATGATAGCAGTACTTGATCCTATGCTTGCAACAGGCGGTTCAGCTACTGCAGCGGTTGATTTCATTAAGAAGAGTGGTGGAAAACAAATCAAGTTCTTATGTATTATTGCAGCTCCGGAAGGTATAGAGAAGCTTGCGAAGGCACATCCTGATATAGAAATCTATATTGGAAATGTTGACAGATGTCTTAATGAGAATGCTTACATTTGTCCGGGACTCGGTGATGCCGGTGACAGAATATTCGGTACTAAATAATAATTCTATAAACAAATATAAAATCGACCGTGAATACTCACGGTCGATTTTTTCAAAGCTTTATTATATGACGTTTTTACTGATTGTAATATCCGTCAGGATCTATTGATGAACTTGATGAGGAATCATAAGAGGTTCCTGATGGCTGTGCACTTGTCGGATCCTGAGGCTGTCCATATGGATCCTGAGGTTGTCCATATGGATCCTGAGGTTGTCCGTATGGATCCTGAGGCTGTCCATAAGAATTCTGAGACTGAGCATCAGATTTCATACCATATGCATTCTGGTTATTGGAATTCTGCTGAGGATTCTGACCAAACTGAGAAGCGTTCTGTGCTTGTCCATAAGGATCAGGATTCTGAGCTCCGAAACCTGGCTGAGGCTGAGCGTTATAACCGCCGTAATTCTGAGGCTGTCCCTGTGCAGGTACTCCCTGATTCATCATTGCTGCATTAGGAGTTCCATATGCACCTGCAAATGAAGGAACATAATATGGTGCAGCGTTAGGGAAATTCTTCTGTCTGAGGAACAGGAAGAGTTCAGCCTTAGTTGCATGAATATATGGATTTACATAGAAGATACTAAGTATTCCACAGGTAAGTGCAGCAAGGATTGCCCATCCGATAAATGAAAGCTCGAGTACGAAGGTATCCATTTTATATCCATCCATCATGCGTCTGCTCTGCTCAAGTGCATCTTTATAATTGATTGTTGGATCTTCTGATAAGATATATTCAACCATATAATATTCGTATGCCTTTATTATTCCGGGAATAATAAACAGCAGTGTCCATAATCCGATAAAGAGATTTTTAAGGAACATAACTTTAACGATATTCATGTATTGTCCCTTTTTGAAGGAATAACCAACCTCGCCGAAGTCTGGCTTCTCGAAGGAATTGATAGCAAAATATCTCTTACATCCTACAAGAAGAGGACTGGTAACAAATGCTGTGAATGCTACACCGGCAACAACTGCAATAAAAATAATTGCAAGTACAAATATTGATAAAGCTCCGAAAAGAGCAAAAAGTCCTGTTTTCTGTGCTGTACTAGGACCGGGATTATCACCATGGTTAGAGTCGTCATCAGGGTCTGAATTTGGTGTAATACTAAAGTCATCATCATCTATATTTAGATCATAATCTTCACCATCGATATTAAAGGTGTAGTTGTCAGAATCAGATGAATGATTAATTATTGAATTAGTAGATGTTTTACTTCTGTTACTTAGTGTTCTGCTGAAAGAACTTCCTCCTGAACTGCCTCCGCTTACGAATGCAATGATGAGAGCTACAGCAACACAAGGCCAGTAATTTCTTTTGAAAGCAAAATTTGCTTTTTCTTTTAAATCAGCTCTGTTAATCATATAATAATTTTCCCTCCTTATATGTTAAAACTATAAACAACACGAACATTATATATAAAATGAAGATTAAAGTAAACAAAAAAACGTATTTACAATTTTGTCTTATTGTCCTATCATATTTAGTGGTATAATACATATTAAATGGAGAATTGATATGGCTAATGAAGAAAAGATAACCGTAAATAATGGCGCTGTATATGATGCCAGGGAATTGGGAATTCCAAGAATGTTAGTACTTGGTATTCAACATATGTTTGCAATGTTTGGAGCTACTGTGCTTGTGCCGGCTCTGACCGGATTAAGTGTTTCATCGACACTTCTGTTTGCAGGAATCGGAACATTGCTTTTTCATTTTATTTCAAAAGGTAAAGTGCCGGCATTTCTTGGTTCATCTTTCGCTTTTCTTGCAGGCTATGCTGCTATAGCACCCAACGGTGAGAAGGAACTGCTTCCATATGCCTGTCTTGGCGTTGCGTGTGCCGGATTAATATATCTTATATTGGCTGTGCTTATCAAAGCGTTTGGAGAATCTAAAGTTATGAGATTTTTCCCGCCGATAGTTACAGGTCCTATTATTATAGGAATTGGTCTGTCGCTTTCAAAGTCGGCAGTTGATAATTGTTCTACTAACTGGCTTATTGCATTAATTGCTATTCTTATCGTTATTATATGTAATGTATCCGGTAAGGGTATGATTCGGATTATTCCTATTATTATTGGAGTACTTGGTTCCTGCATTATTGCTGTACTTATTGCACTCCTTTTTGGAGAAGTGATAACAGGTTCGGACGGAATAGAGTATATTACAATAGGTGGAGTTGAGAATCTCAGACTTTTCAGTTCAGCAAGTATACAGGCAATCAGCGACGCATCCTGGATAGGTCTTCCTTTCCAGATGAGTGATACTGTTTTCAGTATCTTCAAGAATCCTGACAGTAAGCTTATTATATCAGCGATAGTAACTATAGTTCCTATTTCGCTTGCAACAATAGTAGAGCATATAGGCGATATTTCTGCTATATCTTCAACGGTAGACAGAAACTTCATCAAAGATCCCGGAATTCACAGGACTCTTACCGGTGATGGTCTGGCTACGATTATTGCTTCATTATTCGGAGCACCGGCTAATACAACTTACGGAGAGAATACAGGTGTACTTTCACTGTCAAAGGTATACGATCCAAGAGTTATAAGAATAGCAGCTGTATTTGCAATGGTATTCTCATTCTCACCGAAAGTAGCTGCTTGTATTTCAGCTATTCCTACTCCTGTAATGGGTGGTATTTCACTGGTTCTTTATGGAATGATTTCTGCAGTCGGTGTAAGAAACATTGTTGAGAATAATGTAGATTTTAATAAGACAAGAAATGTTATTATAGCTGCGATAATACTTGTTCTTTCGATCGGTATTACCTACAGCTCAGCAGGTGCAATTAATATACCTGTTGGTGGAATTGTTATTTCTCTTTCCGGACTTGCAGTTGGTTCTCTGGCAGGTATTATTCTGAATGCCGTGCTTCCAGTGAAAGACTATAAGGTCGAAGAGTAATATATAGTTATTTTATGTTTTTAGGAGGTTATACAAATGGCAACTGGTACTGAATTATTTGATATTAGCAAGGCTGTTAAAGAGCATTCCGAGAAGAAGGGTTATGCTGAAGGTGTTTCTTATTATTTTAAGCTTATCAGAGATAATAAAGCAGTGAAGCACTCTGAATATACTGAACTTGTGAAAAAGTTTGATGATGCACTCAATGATTTCAGAAATGAAGAATCAACAACAGCACTCGCTGATCTGAATATAATGCTTCCGGAGTTTTATGTAGATGGAACTCTTCCTGATGTATTTATAGCTGAAGGGCTTAAGGTTGCCTTTGATTGTATGTCAGAATATCTTATGCATCTCAGAAAGCTTTATAATCTTGATTATTATATGTAATGACATAAGTGACAAAAGTCAACATGCTTTCCTGCTTGCAGGAAAAGCATGTTGACTTTATGACACCCACATCATTTTTTATCCAATCAAATGAGGGGTTACTCATATGTACTATTTCATAGTTAACTATACGGGTGGAAGTGGCAAGGCACGTAAAACCTGGAACAGAGTACATTTTCTTTTAAAGGAAAAAGAAATCGAATATAAGGCATATGTTACCAAGAGACCTGGTCATGCTAAAGAGCTGGCTAAGAAAATATCTGAATTACCTGATGAGGATATCAGGCTTATTGTTGTTGGTGGTGACGGAACCATTAATGAGGTTCTGAATGGAATCACTGATTTTTCAAGAATCAGATTTGGTCTTATACCTACTGGTTCGGGTAATGATTTTGCAAGGGGACTTGGGATTCCTAAGGATACTGACAGAGCTTTGGATATAATTCTGTCCTCTGTTGAAGGCAAAGTTATTGATATAGGTGAAGTCATCAAAGGTAATGGTGAGAAAAGATATTTCGGAATAAGCTCCGGCATAGGACTTGACGCGATAGTATGTAAGAAGAATCTCGATTCAAAGGTTAAGAAGTTCCTGAACAAACTTGGAATGGGCAGTCTTTCTTATATCGTTCTTACCGTAACGACACTATTCAGTATGGAAACCTATGATGTTAATGTAAGAATCAAAAGCTCTGAGAAGAATTCGGAAGGAGTTTCTTCAGAACTTATAGAGAATGTACATTTCGATAAGCTTATTTTTCTTGCGGCAATGAATTTCTATGCTGAGGGTGGTGGTGTACCTATGAATCCAAATGCTCTTGGAGATGATGGACTGCTTTCCATATGTGCAGCGTCAGGAGTTCCTAAGTGGAAGGCATTTCTAATGCTTCCAATACTTAAGGGTGGAAAACATGAGGGTAAGAAAGGATTTACTCTGAAGGATGCAGAGTCCCTTGTATTTGATGCTGACAGACCTATGGTTCTTCATGCAGATGGTGAGTACATAGGCGATGAAAAGCATATAGAAATGAAAATCAACAAAAACGTTTTAAATGTTATGGTATAGAAAAATCAGGTGCCCATAGGCACCTGATTTTTTGTGTTGTTTATGTATTATCTTTGTTCGTACAGTTTTTTTGCTGTGTATACAGACAGATTTAGTTTTCTTAATCCCATATCATCATAATATTTACATTGGTTGAAATAATCATCAGCCCATTCTCCGCTGTATTCATAGATGACCGGAGCAGCATCAGTGGATAGTCCGGTAAGGTAATCATAATCCTTACTTATCTTTTTCTGATTCTGCTCATTATTCATGTGTGACAGATTATAATCTGCAATTATATAATCCGGTCTGGCAAAGCTCAGGATAAGATAAAGAATACAGAAAACTAATATGCTGTATCTGAACTGTGGAAAATCATTCTTAAATATTGATATTATTACTGCTGCGAATAGCAGTGCCAGTAGTACCAGTGCCCATAAAACCAGTATTCTGAGAGTGGTGAGAAGATAAGCATCTATATACAGGATCATTCTCATGAAGCTGGAGGCTATCATAATATAAGTGCATAGAGAAATGATTGTCATCAGTATCTTAAGTATAAGGTTCTCTCTGAAATGATTATTTATGAACAGAACCATAAGGAAATTTATGATACTTACAGCAAGCAGCTGGAAGAATCCTTCTCTTGCGTACTGAGCGTATGTATAATTATCCGGGAGTGTGAGTCCTCCCCAGAACAGGTATACTATCTGAATTACAGAGAAGAACAGATATATAACCGAAATTATAGAAAGCATTGTGATAGCTACTAAAGGTTCAAGATTTCTGTGTGATGTAACTTCTTCCTTGATGGTTTTCTTAGAGAAGAATCTTAGTATGCAGTATGAAGCGAAGAAGCTTACAGCAAATGTGAATATTACCCCGGTAATATTTCCGAAATCAATATTAAAGCTTAGGTACTTATTCATAAAGGTTTTAAATACTTTATCAGCTTCAGAGAGAAGTATAAGTATTATTCCTGTAAATGGAACAGATATAATAAGCCCGATCATTATGTACTTAAAGGTGTGTTTTCTATCTGTTTTAGAATCCCTTGATTTATTTCTCTGTTTCAGAACATTCATATCTCTTGTGAAATCATCCAGTTCTCCAATAGAACAGAAGAAAGATTCCAGGAAGGCTATAGAGGTCTTGGAAAAATTCCAACGTTTGTCATCATACACATTATGCAGTAGGAAAACAAATAGCATAAGAATAATTCCGATTATATTAAAGAAGTGAAAAAATACATTTCCCGTAAGAAAATTTGAGATGGTAAGTGACATTATCACAGCGCCGTAGAACCAGCTCAGCTTTTTTATTTTTACATCATATAGCTTCAGTGCGTATACCATATATATAAGTGTTGCAATACCGAAGATTGGCATTGTTATACCTGTAAGATTATCATAAAGGCAGAATGTGAAGATAGCAGCGTATATAAGAGAGCCTGTACCTAGTTTTCTTGCCATTTTCTCTCTGAAATCACGTACTTCTTCTGACTCCTGAACGTGAATTCCGGCTTTCGGAACATAAGGCTGAGGGTTATAAGGGGTTCCGGCGATTGGTTGATTATTCGGATACCCGTTATTCATAAATGGCTTATTTGGAATTTTATTTT
>CACZPG010000008.1 GCA_902782965.1 uncultured Lachnospiraceae bacterium | reverse complement strand
CGGACTATCTCTGGCAAGACTTACGACAGGAGAATATGTGGCAATAAATGTTGAAGGTTATGATAATTCTTATTCCATAAATAGCACTGATCAGGATGAAGTGGGAATGTATACAGTTAAGAGTCTGTTTATGCCGGAAACCGCAGAGGCTGACAGGCTTACATTAAAGAATGCGGGAATAAAGAATGGCACAGTAATAACTAAATGGAATGGAAAATCGATTGAAGAATACCTGGAGAAAGTTAACTATTATATCTATCAATATCCGGTCAGAGAAAATGAGGAGTTCTATATCCCTATGTATGCAGCCGGAATAGGAAGAGATATGAACTATGGTGATACCTTTGTGCCCGGTGAAGAAATGAAGAACAGATCAGTAGAGGCAGTCACAGATAATCCATCGGTTGACATAACGTATATAGATGATAGTGGGAATGAGAAGACTATATCAGCTCCGAATCTTGGGATATATGCACCAAGACTTTTTGACACCATGGAAAAAATAGATAAAGGAGTTAATATAACAAATCTGGAGTGGCAGGAGGTGAATGCTGATACTTATATGATTCGAATAAGCCAGATGGCTTATGATCAGGAGACTTATAAGGGTTCAGACTTTACTATGGTTTCAGACCAGGTCAGAAGTAAGGTTCTTGCCCTTAAGGAAGCCGGAGTAAAGAATATCATATTTGACCTTAGATCTAATGGAGGAGGAAGTCCGTATTTTGTTGAAGCAATCGCACAGATATTTGCTCCGGAAGGTGAACATCTCACTTATTATAATGCAGTCATAAATGAAGCCACCGCGACCTATGATAGAGATGAAAATGGAAAGTATAAAATGGGGGTTCCATCGTATTATATGGGAGAAGACCTGTGGCATGATGGAAATATTATCCTTTTGGTAAATTCTAGGTGTGTAAGTGCCGGGGATGACATGAATTATATGATGGGTGACTTTCCAAATGTAAAGGTTATGGGACTTACAAGGAGTAACAGCTCCTGCCAAGCTGTTACCGGAATAGACCTGGAGGAGGGACAGATTAATTTTTCTGCAGTACCTAACCTGTTTCCTAATGGTGAGATAGCAATAGATACTTATACAGATCATGTGGGAAGAACGCCATTTGATGAGAAAATTCCTTTTGATCAGGCCTGTATATCGGCAATCTTTGATAAGGGAGAAGATTATCTGCTGAACTATGCGGCTAATAGCTTCTAAATCTTATAGCAGAGGGTAGTTTCTAATTTTCTACTTGCTTTTTTGGGAGTTAATTGTTATTCTACGTAGAGAATAAAGAAAAAGGAGGAGACCGATGAGAAAGATTTCTTGCAGATAAGTTATATTAATAGTGCAGTTTGAGAGTGCTGCGTCCGTGCGGAACATGATATATATGATGGTTCTTTCGTGGACGGTGTTATTCGAATTGCAGGATGCAAGAAATAATTCATAGTGGTTTTCCTATAATGATATAGTTTCAATCTGATTATTTATATCGATGATTTATCAACACCGCAGGATTATTCCTTGCGGTGTTTTTCTATAAACCCGCAAGCGACATTCTTTTTTCTATAACCCGCAAGCGACACTCTCTATAAAAGTTGGAGGTGATATAAATGTCATTATTACAGGTTTCTGATCTGACCTTCTGTTATGAGGGCAGTTTCGATAATATATTTGAAGAGATTTCGTTTTCGATTGATACTGACTGGAAGCTTGGTTTCATTGGCAGGAATGGAAAGGGAAAGACAACATTTCTGAATCTGCTTCTTGGAAAATATGAATACACGGGTAGTATTTCAACTGATAAATACTTTGATTATTTTCCATATCAGATTAGTGAAGACGAAATGGACAAGACAATTGATGAGTTAAGCGAGAAATGGAAGCCGGGCGTGGAAAGCTGGAGAATTGTATGTGAATTAAACAGTCTGGGTACAGATTCGGAGATACTATACAGACCTGTCAGTACCCTCAGTCATGGAGAGAGAACCAAAGCCATGCTGGCAGTTCTATTCTCAGGAGATAATGAATTTCTGCTTATAGATGAGCCGACGAATCATCTGGATATAACCGGCAGAGATATAATTAAGAATTATCTCGCGGGCAAGAAGGGATTTATCCTGGTTTCACATGACAGAGATCTTCTGGATGCAGTTACGGATCACATGCTGGTACTTAACCGTGAAACTATAGAGGTAATGTCCGGAAATTTCACAACCTGGTGGGAGAATAAGGAAAAGGCAGATGCATTTGCAATTGCTGAAAACGAGAAGCATCAGAAGGAAATAGGCAAGCTTCGTTCCTCGGCGGACAGAGCCGGAAGATGGGCTGATAAGAATGAGAATACCAAGATAGGCTATGATCCGATTAAAGAACATGACAGAAATATATCTACGAGAGCATATATTGGTGCCAAGACCAAGAAAATGCAGTCAAGAGTTAAGAATTTCGAGAAGAGGATCGATCGTGAGATAGAGGAGAAGGAAGGCCTTCTGAAGGATATTGAAAGAGTCGATGATCTGAAGCTTATGCCGCTGAAGCATCATAAGAAATGTCTGGTGGAATGCACTGACTTCTCTCTTGGATATGGTTCTGAAAACATTTTCACCGGAGTATCCTTTCTATTGATGCAGGGAGATATTCTGTTTCTGAATGGAAGTAACGGATGTGGTAAATCAAGTCTGATCAAGGCTATTATTAATAATGTTAATGCTAATGCCCCGGAGAAGAACTATGAAGAGCAAATTCCCGGTATTGATGATGAGCAATCTGAGAATGGGAGTCCCAGAGAAAAAATGAATACTTCCGGAGTTCTGACAACGGCAAGTGGGCTTGTCGTATCTTATGTAAACCAAAATACTTCTCATTTAAAAGGCAGTCTGAAGGATTATGCTGAGAAAAATGGGCTGGATTATAGTCTGTTTCTCACCTTGCTCAGAAAGCTTGATATGAATCGGATACAGTTTGAAAAGAATATGGAAGAATATTCAGAGGGACAGAAGAAGAAGGTTCTGCTGGCAGCAAGTCTTCTTACTCAGGCGCACCTTTATATATGGGATGAACCACTTAATTATATTGATGTATTCTCAAGAATGCAGATCGAGAAGCTGATAGAGACCTACAAGCCTACCATGATAGTGGTTGAACATGATGTACGTTTCCGGGAGAAGCTGGCAACGCGGATTTTGGAAATGTAAGCTATAGTAGTAAAAAATCTTAAATAACACTTCACGACAATTTTATTGCAATTCACATCAGGTTTGGACATTTTCCGGTATTGTTGATGTATTATCCAATCATCAAATAAATGAAAGGGTGGTTGACGGTGCTGAAGATATCCCGGTGCCGGACCAGAAGGTGAAAGAAAATGGGAAAAGCGGGCAAGCAGATTGCGAGAGCAGCCGGATACGGTTCCGTGTATCTTGGTGGACAGTTGGCAGGAGGAATAATCACAGGTGTTTTTGCTACAGCCAAAACTATTAAAGAATTTGGTAAGGGTGTAACTCCCGGAAGTGAAGAATTCAAAGCGGCCTATATGGAACATTTTTCAAGTATGTCAGGAATCATGGTAGCGATTGCGGCAGCAATAACCCTCATTTTTCTGGCTGTATTCTTCCTGATACGTAGGGAGAAAATGTCAGAAGCTGTTAATTTCAGAAAAGTAAGTGCAAAGGCGGCAGGTCTTTCCGCGATAGTTGGAATTGCACTGAATATTGTTACAATGGCATTTCTCAGAAGTCTTCCGGAAAGCATTCTTGCAGGTTATGCAGAAAGCTCCAGTGGACTTATGAATCAGAAATTTGGACTTGCAATATTAAGTACAGTTATTGCTGCTCCGATTATTGAAGAAATAATATTCAGAGGACTTATCTATGACAGACTTAAGAAGGGAATCCCTACAGTAGTGGCTATAATTATCAGTTCACTCCTGTTTGGTCTTGCTCATGGACAGCCGGTTTGGATCTGCTATACAACAGTAATGGGTATCACACTTGCTATAATTTATAACAGAACTAATTCAATAGCAGCAACAATCGCATCACATCTTGCATATAACTTTACATCTGTTCTTCTGGGAAGTACAATCCTAAGTCTTCCGATTGCAGCACATTACGCTATTGCAGCAGTAGGACTTGCAGTTGCAATTGTAATCTTCGTAAAAACAAAGAATGTCGGTCAGGTAGAACAGAAAACAGATATCAAGGTATCTACAATAGCTTTATAATACCGTTTTTATAGTATTAACATTGAAATATGACAAAGGGACATTTCTTCGGTCAAAGATATATATGACTGAGAAATGTCCCTTGTTTTTTATGTCTTTGTTTTTTGTTGATTCTTTATTTATCTTTAGAGTAATCTTTCTCTGTCGTCTTTTATGAAAACTTGGCCTTGAAGTTAATAATCAAAAGTATTATAATGGGAAAAGTTTTGAAAATGAAGTAAAATTCAAAATATCTTCATTGTATGAAGTGTATGGCTTTATAAAACATATCTTTTGATATCTGATTCCCAGAGAACCATGTTAGTAACGATGATGGAAAAGAATAAGTATATAGAAAAGCTGCTAATAGAATATTCGAAGTCCTTCGACATAACCCGTGATTATGAAATCGGAGGAGTCAGATCACTTGCTTATGGATTCTATTCTACTGTAAGTGAGAAATATGTCCTGAGTCCAAAGGCCAATCTATGGAGTATTCATGGTTTTGAGCATGTCCTTTTTCTGGATAAGGATAAATTGACTTTAAAGGATATTGAGGATGCAAGGCTTCTAATGTCTGAACATATGGCACCGGAACTGGTATGCAAAGGGAATAAATATCCGGAGAAGGATCACATGTATTCCTATGTTACGGTTGCATTTATCTGTGATAACTCTCCTGATGCAGCTGTCGCGGAGGCTGTCAGGAAATTCAGATTTGAGAAGAATTATCTTATGACCATCCGTGGTCACGTGGAAGGCCATATGGTTATGATAGACCTTTCTACCGGAAAAGCCGTAGCCTGCAAGGCGGCTAAACACCTTTCAGACTATTATGAGAAAGTGTTTAACAGTTCTATAGACTGATATGAAGCTCTATGACTGTTAATACTGTGACATTTCGAAATACCTTTGAAATGCCACATATATATTCTACCTGTATTTTCTGCATATACAGGCATAATGAAAGAGAGGTAAGGAGAAAATGAATGCAGCATTGGTACTTATTATTAGTATCGTAATTCTGCTCTGCGGTTATATTTTCTACGGAAAATGGCTGGCTGAACAGTGGGGAGTCGATCCTTCCAAGAAGACTCCGGCACATGAAATGGAAGATGGTGTAGATTATGTTCCTGCCAAGACACCTGTTCTTATGGGACATCATTTCTCATCCATCGCAGGTGCAGGTCCGATCAACGGTCCTATACAGGCAGCAGTATTTGGATGGATTCCGGTACTTCTGTGGGTTCTTATCGGAGGTATATTCTTCGGAGGCGTACATGATTATGGCGCACTTTTCGCATCTATGCGTCATCAGGGACAGTCTATCGGAGAGGTTATTGAGGATGCCATGGGAAACCTGGCTAAGAAGATATTCATTATATTCGGATATCTTACTCTGCTTCTTGTAGTAGCAGCCTTCAGTTCTATCGTGGCAAGTACATTCGGCAGCACGACAGCGGCAGGTGTGGCAGTTGAGGGAGCAGCCCTTCTTGCACATCAGCAGACAGCAATGATTTCACTGCTTTTCATTGTACTGGCAATTGTATTTGGTTTTCTTGTATATCGTAAAAATGTTCCTATCGGACCGGCTTCGATAATCGGTGTAATAGGTATAATCATAATAGTTGCAATAGGTATGAATTTCTGCCCGATTACTATATCCTATAATGTATGGATGTGGATACTGGCAGTATATATTCTGATCGCTTCAGTAACTCCTGTCTGGATTCTTCTTCAGCCAAGAGATTATCTCAGTTCATTCCTGCTTTACTTCATGATAGCAGTTGCTGTTGTTGCGATAATAGGAGCTTCAATAATGGGACAGGGTCATGTAGACATTCCTGCATTTGCCGGATGGCAGATTACAGAGACTAACGGACTCTTTGCTACAGGAAATCTGTTCCCTGCACTTTTCGTTACAATAGCCTGTGGAGCAATTTCCGGTTTCCATTCACTGGTATCATCAGGAACTACCTCCAAGCAGATCGATAATGAGGCTAATGCACGTCCGGTTGCTTATGGTTCAATGCTTATAGAGTGTGTAGTTGCAGTTATTTCACTTTGTGCAGTTGGATTCGTATGGCATACAGTAAATGTAAATGCTGAAGAACTTGCAGCTTCAGGTCTTACCAGCCCTACAGCAGTTTTTGCAGGTGGTATATCACAGATGATCGGTACTTTCGTAGGAGCTGACAGTCCAATCGTAGGAGTGATCTACAGTATGTTCGTTCTTGCAGTTTCTGTATTCTGTCTTACTTCACTGGATACTGCAACAAGACTTGCGCGTTATATGTTCCAGGAATTCTGGCTTGCTCCGGATGAAACTGTTCAGGATGTTAAGGGTACCAAGAAATTTCTCTGCAATCCTTATTTTGCAACAGTTGTAACTGTAGTTCTTGGTGTCGGACTTGGAATGACAGGTTATGCTAAGATATGGCCACTCTTCGGTGCTGCTAACCAGCTTCTTGCGGCAGTAGGACTTCTGGCAGTTTGTACATGGCTTGGTAAGGTAGGAAAGAATAATAAGATGTTCTATGTTCCTATGGTATTCATGCTTATCGTAACTATCTGCTCACTGATTCAGACAATTATGGGTAAGGTTAAGCTCTTCGGAAGTGCAGACGCTGATGTATGGGTATATATACAGGCAGTTCTTGCAGTACTTCTGGTGGTGCTTGCGGTAGTACTTGCAATCTATGCCTTTGTTAATCTTGCAAAGCAGGGCAAGGAGAAGCAAGCAGCGTAGAGCATAAACAATATAGAGAAAAAAACAGAACCCTGAGATGGCAGCTGTGTACTGCCGCAGGGTTCTGTTTTTTTAAGTATTATTACTATAATATTCTTCTAATTTAGGACGAGCCTTTACATAGTATTCTTCCAGCTTCTTGTCGAATTGTTTTCCCATGCCCTCCATGATAATCGCATCAGCTTTATCGAAAGGCATGCTTTCTTTATAAACTCTCTTGCTGACAAGGGCATCATATACATCTGCTATAGCCATGATCCTTGCTTCCAGAGGTATATCGTCCCCTTTCAGACCTTCCGGATAGCCCGAACCGTCAATTCTTTCATGATGATAATGTGCTACATTTTCAGCTATAACTTTGAAGGATTCGTCATCAGTATCCTTAAGGATTTCGTGAACTATCTTGGCGCCTTCAGCGGCGTGCATTTTCATTTTCTCGAATTCCTCATCAGTGAATCTTCCCGGTTTCCTGAGAATGGCATCATCAACGGCTATCTTGCCGAGATCGTGCATTGGAGCCGCCTTTATTATATCTTTACAGAATTCCTCAGAAAGATTGAATTTATTATCCTTCATTATTTCATGCATCAGAATCTTAACGCCGTCACTGGTACGTTTTACATGTCCACCGGTGGAATTGTCCCGGCTTTCAACGACTACCGCCATACTCAGTATCAGGTTATTATGCATTTCTATGATACGGTTGGTTTTCTCCTGAACCTCATCTTCCAGCTCTTCGTTATATTTATCCATAAGGGCGATGTATTTCTGGTTCTTGGTATCATCCTCAAGAAAAATCTGATAACCCTTCTTCTTGGCCCCGGTATACAGATAATTAATATTTACACTATATATCTGATCATTTTCCTCGTTTTCGGGATCCCTCTTCACATATAGATTCTTCGTTACATCGCTGTCATTTTCAAAATGACGGATCCAGTGGGAAATATTATCTTTCAATGCCTCAGTATAATCAATTGACTGGTCTACACGAAGTTCCCGGAGTTCCGGAATAATATCCTTGGCGGTCTCATTACTGCCCAGATATATGTGCTTGAAATCAATGGAAATATATCCGGTATCACCGGTCTGCACCATGGAATCAACTACAGTATCATCAATATTATAAAGGGACATTCGTCTGATAATCAGAAGGAATGTGATCTGGGCAAAGTTATATATCAGTGGAGCGAAGTCCATGTGTTTGGCTATAACATTGCTTCCGAGATATCCTATGATTGAAAGGGCTTCAGGAAGAAGCAGAAGTTGAATGACCGTGTTGGATATCTGTCTCTTATTAACCAGAGCGTGAATAAGTACGAAGATACCACATAAGAAGAAGGCACCTATTACTATGTAGAATACCGTATGCATCGGACCATAGGTTTTGGCTATTATCAGCTTGTCACCGTTCCTCTGGAAGAATAATTTCTTATAGAATATGGGGAAATAACCAATAGTCAGTACACTTACATATATCAGGAGACAGATGAGGAAGAGCATTGTCCGGACCCATCTCTTAACATTGACACCACAGAGTCTGAACACACACATATTAATGAAGAATATCAGGAAACATCCGCCAATGTATATTATCTTCGTTGCAAGAATGTAGGATTCAACATTCTTTGCATTCCATGCAAAAAGATACCCCAGATTAGCGATAGGAATAAGGGTAAATATAATGGTTATATTGACTTCGAAATGCTTATGCCATTCAAACAGATATATAAGCGACAGCACAACAGAAGCGAGAAATGTAAGAAAATAAAATAATGAAGCCATAGCAGTTCCTACCTTGAGGATTATTATCATTTATTTCAAATTTGAAATACAGATTGCTCCATTACTGAGTGATAATGGCAATTATGAAATTATTATAACACATAATAAATTTAACGAAATAAGAAAATATTTGAATGACGAAGGTTCTTTGTAAAAACGCTGAAAGGGTGTATAATCATGCATAGGTTGGAAGTTTTATGATGGTGTATCTGATGGGAGGTTTATATCATGGATGCAAATCAGACTCTGAATTATCGTCTGTATCTGCAGAGACAGGAAGAATTCGTCAGAGCAGATTATCACATGGAATTCAAGCAGTATAACAGAATTAGGACCGGTGATGTGGACGGAACAAGGGAACGATTCAAGATTGCCCGTCAGGATTTTGAGAAGGGACGGGGAGTGCTTTCGGATAATCCTGTCAGAAATCTGATATATCATTGTGTCGTAGCTGCAGGGATAATCAGCAGAGTTTGTATAGATGCCGGAATGGAACTGGATACGGCTTATACTCTAAGTGATATTTATATACGTAAAGCTGATGAGGCTAAAACCCGGGAGGAAGTTCTGGATATAATGGCCGAAATGCAGATAGATTTTGCAACCCGTATGAGAGACCTGAAGAAGCAGGAAGCAAGCTCTCTTCATGTTAAAAGGAGCATTGAATATATCTATGATAACCTTCACAGGCAGATTACGGTGAATGAACTTGCAGTAAGAGAAGGACTGAATACCAGTTATTTCTCCAGACTGTTTGTCAAGGAAACCGGCGTAAATGTGAATCAGTTCATTAATGCTGCCAAGATCAAAACGGCAGAGAATATTCTCAGATATTCTGATTTCTCCATTCTGGACATTTCCATATCTCTGGGATATTCTTCCCAAAGTGCATTTACCGGAGTATTCAAAAAGATTACGGGAATGTCCCCTAAGGCATACCGTGATAAGTATTATAATAAACATCTTACATAGGAATTGGATTTTATGAATAAATATATATATTTGTCGGACCTGGATGGGACGATTCTTGATGATACTAAAATTATAACTCCCAGAACAAGGAAAGCACTGGAAGACTTCGTATCCCGGGGAAATGTCTTTGCTATATGTACCGGTCGGGATATAGTCAGTGGAAGGTCTGTTTACGACGGGCTGGGTCTGAAGCTCAGAGGAAGTTACGTCGTAGCTTATAACGGAGGAGTTATCTACGATGTAGATGCCGGAAAGGTAATCTATAAAACAGGTATAGACAGAGAAATTGTAAGAGATATTTTGAAGATGGCTGAGGAAAGTGATATTCATGTACATACTTACAATGATGAATTCATTCTGTCGCAACATTATAATGAATGTATGGAGTTCTACAGAAGGGTCATTAAAACGCCACTGATCGTCTGTGATGATATAATGCCCTATGTTACGGTGGCACCGAGCAAAATGATATGTATCGAGCTTCATGATCATGAGAAACAGGAGAATTTCAGAAAGGCGGTTCTTAAGAAATACGGGGATGTGCTGAGTCTCATGTATTCCAATGATTATTATCTGGAACTGATTCCTAAGGAATCCGGTAAAGGAAGCGCTCTTATACGTCTGGCAGATCATCTGGGAATTGACAGAGCCCATACCATAGCTTCAGGAGATGCTGAGAATGACATGTCTATGATAGAGGCGGCAGGAATAGGAATTGCAATGATAAATGCTCCGGCAAATGTAAAAGCTGTGGCTGATATAGTAACTGAAACAGATAATAATCACGACGGGCTTGCACCGATTTTGGAGAAATATTAGGCTATATGGAAAGAACTAATGACAGAGAAAAAATAATAATAAAGACAAGTATAATAGGGATAATAGCGAATCTTTTTCTTGCCGGCTTCAAGGCCGGAGTAGGACTGCTG
>CACZPG010000007.1 GCA_902782965.1 uncultured Lachnospiraceae bacterium | reverse complement strand
TTATTTCTTATCTTCACCTATTCCATCTACCTTGATTATGAATTTTGTATCACCCTTCATATCCTCGGATATACCGGCAAAGGATTCGTAGCTGTTACCAGCCTTACTTAATTCGTTCAGATCATCTACATATTCATCTATATCATCTTCGACCTTCTTAAGCTGATCTATCACTTCATCTGTCGCTGCTTTAAGTTCTTTGGAACCATTTCTGAGGGCTTCACTGTTTGCAGAAAGCTTATCAGTTCCTGCCTTCAGCTCGCCGACTCCGTTATCCAGCTTCTCAGTTCCCTCACTAAGAATATCAGCACCGCTCTTAATCTGCAGGAGTCCTGTCTTAAGACTACCGGCTCCCTTATCGAGTTTCTTAAGTCCTTTTGTAAGAGAAGCTGAACCCTTTTCAAGTTTAGCCGCTCCGGCTGAAACCTTACCGGTTCCGGCTGACAGATTCGTTGCTCCGGCTGATAAATTAGCTGCTCCGGCTGACAGATTCGTTGCTCCTGTGGACAGATTCGTTGCTCCGGCTGAAAGATTTGTAGCTCCGGTAGCAAGATTAGCTGCACCGTTTGTCAGGCTGGAGGCACCCTGGTAAGCTGCTGTAGTTCCTGATGCAAGTTCCTTAGAACCGGTATAAGCTTTTGATACACCGGAGGAAATCTGCGTAGCTCCGTTATATGCATTTGTCACTCCGGCAGTGTACTGACTTAAACCATCACTTAGAGAAGCCGCACCGGCTGAAAGACTGCTTACTCCGGCAGTATATGAAGCAACTGAATTCTTAAGTGTTTCTGAACCGTTTGCAAGAGCAGACAGATCCTGAGCAGAAAGCTTTTTAATAACCTCTGACAGCGCATCTGCTGCGCCCTTAGCTCCTGCTGCCTGACTGAGATTACTTATATATCCCGCTTCATCTCCGGCATCAAGACAAGCCTGAGCAGCTGCATTATAATTAGCTGCTGCAGAAGCATAAGTCTGCTGTTCACTCTGAAGAGTCCCGATAGTACTCTGCATTCCTGAAACCAATGAATCTACTCCACTGTCAAGATTTGCCGCTCCCTGATTAAGAGCATCATTATTAGCCTTAATATCGCTGATTCCCTTCTGCAGCTGAGCCACTCCATTATTAAGATCTGTTCCTTTATCATCTAATGTTTTAAGTCCGCTTTCAAGACTGCTTGCTCCTGTGGAAAGAGTATCAAGACCTGAGCTGAGCTCATTAGCACCGTTGGAAGCACTGAGAAGACCATTCTGAAGACTTCCTGCTCCTGCCGCCAGTGTACCTGCACCGGTTGCAAGTGATTCAGCTCCACTTGACAGAGAAACTGCTCCGCTTGACAAATCTGTGGCGCCTGTGGATAGTGATGTGGCTCCCTCAGAAAGTGATGTGGCTCCTGTTCCAATTCCGTCGATTCCTGTCTTCAATTGTGTTATACCTGTAGACAGTCCCTTGGAACCATCATAGGCTGACTTAATGCCTTTCTTGAGATTTCCTGAACCTTTATAGGCACTTGTAATTCCTTTTCCCAGATTCTCAGAACCTGCAGCCAGTTTACCGCTGCCTTCACTGAGAGTACCAACGCCGGTAGCAATCTGATCGGCTCCTTCAGTATATTCGTTAATTCCTTTATTAAGTGCATTCATACCGTCCTGATATTCTGAACTCAGATCATTTACCTTATCTCTGGTTTCAGATATATCTATTCCATCATCACCGAGGAAGCCCTTGGTTGAAGCAACTGTCACGCTCATTCCCAATTCAAAATCAGCTGCATCAGCTTCCACTTCGAAATAGTCAGGGATATCTATTTTGTCACCGGAATTATCACCGAGTTTTATTTCATTTATACTGTCTTTTAATCCGGGCAGTCCATAACCAACCACAATAAATCTGGTTCCATCTGAGATTACCTTTCCGTTAGTCACCTCAATATTGCTGAAGGTTTCTGAATCCATTATCATGCCTGTGATCATCAGAAACGGAGTATAGATATCTCCTTCTTTAGATTCGTTCTTATATTCATACCTTATCTTTACATGTCCTGTACTTCCTTTGAGATCAGAAGCATCCACTTCTTTACCATCCAGATAATACTTTACATTTATACCTACAGGAACTTCTTCATCAGTCTTTCCCTGATAATAGATATCATTTCCATCAGCTTTCCAGGTCAGCATGTCACCATTCTGTGTGAAGCTTTCATCACCCTTAACATTGGTAATGTCCTTAAGGCTGCTCTCATCTTTGAGTTCGCTCTTTCCCTCAGGATTCTTAAGCCACTCAGTTACTATTGTTTCTTCTGCTGTACCATCAGGCTGTGCGATTACATATACTGATTCTTCCTTGGCACTCTCCTCATCGGAGCCACCCAGAATGTTATTGGATATCAGATCAGTTATTTCATCTTCTTCAGATGTATCATCCTTCTCTGCAGCATTAACCTCATTTACAATACAGCCCGTATTTCTGTTTCCGGAAGTATTATATCCAGCCGGAAAACTGCCTGACGTAACCACCATACATCCTGAAAGCATTATGCTGATAGCAGCTGTTATGTATCTTTTCTTAATTTTATTCTTTCTCATTATTATCCATCTCCTCCCAGAGTGAGTCAGTCGAAACTATACCATTTTGATTTTTCTCTTACCGGATTTCTTCTCATTTGAAAATCCTATCGATGTTTTCATTATCAATTTATCAAATACCATGAGTACTGCCGGCAGAAGCAGTATTACAACGAACATACTTATGATTGCGCCTCTTGCCATAAGTATACAGAGTGAACTTATCATATCTATCTGCGAATACATACCTACGCCAAATGTAGCTGCAAAGAAGGAAAGGGCACTTACAAATATGGAAGATATTGAACCTTCAAGTGCATTAGTTACTGCTTCCTTCTTATCCAGTCCACTCAGTCTTGCCACTTTATATTTATTAGTCATGAGTATCGCATAATCTACTGTTGATCCAAGCTGTATGGTACCTATTACTATTGGTGCAATAAATGCAAGTACTGATCCTGTATAATGTGGAATACCCATATTTATGAAGATTGCAAATTCTATTACTGCAACCAGAAGTACCGGAAGAGATATCGATTTAAATACAAGCATTATTATTACTGCGACTAATATAATGGATACCGAATTAACTATGCTGAAATCATGATCGGTAATATTTATCAGATCTTCCGTACACGGTGCCTCGCCAATAAGCATTCCGTCTTCATCATATTTATCTATGATTCTGTTAATCTCATCGCACTGGGCATTTACCTCGTCTGAAGCAACCTTATACTCCGACATAACAAACAACAGCTGATATTCACCATCATCCAGTTCACTTCTGAGATGCTGTGGAATCATCTCCTTCGGCATTCCCGGTCCGGCGATTGACTGAAGCCCGAGACAGTTCTTAACACCTTTTACGTTCTTAACCTCATCTATCAGATTTCTTACACTCTTATCATCCAGCCGCGAATCAAGCATGATCATGTGAGTCGAATTCATTTCAAAGGTCTCTTCAAGTTTTGCATTTGCCTGAATACTTGGAAGGTCCTCAGGTAATGAAGAATCCAGATTGTAATAAACCTTATTATGTGACTGTCCATAATATGCAGGTACTATCAATACTGCAAAGGCAATCAGGAAAATGTAGAAATGCTTAACTATCCATGGGCTGATCTTCGAGAAATCAGGAATGATAGGTCTATGTGTAGTCTTAGCAATCGCTTTATCAAATACCAGGATAAATGAAGGCAGAACCGTAACGCAGCATATTACGCCGATAACTACACCTTTTGCCATTACCAGACCCAGGTCGAAACCAAGCGTGAAGCTCATAAACATAAGTGCTATAAAGCCGGCAACAGTTGTAATGGAACTACCCACAACAGAAACCAGTGTCTTATTAATTGCAACAGCCATTGCTTCTTTATTGTCGCCGGGATAGTTATCCTTCTCTTCACGATAGCTGTGCCACAGGAATATTGAATAATCCATGGTAACTGCCAGCTGAAGTACTGCAGCCAGAGCTTTAGTTACGTACGAAATCTCGCCTCTTACAAAATTTGTTCCCAGATTATAAACTATGGCCATACCAATACTGAGAAGGAAAAATATAGGAATCAGGAAGCTGTCCATTGTGATTGTGAGTACCAGGAGTGAAAGCGTAACTGCTATCGCTACATATACCGGAACTTCCTTATCACTCAGATTCTTGGTATCTATTACTACTGCCGACATTCCGCTTAAGAATACCTGTTTTCCGGCAACCTTTCTTATAGCCTCGATTCCTTCCAGAGTTTCATCAGCCGAAAGAGTTGTATCAAAGAATACTAT
>CACZPG010000006.1 GCA_902782965.1 uncultured Lachnospiraceae bacterium | reverse complement strand
TTTTGGAAAGTAAAGAACAGATTATTAGAAATTGGACAAGATAACAGCGGCGTAGCTGTGGTTGAAATAATACTTATTCTGGTTGTTTTGATTGGTCTTGTGGTGGTTTTTAAGAATGAAGCTGCCGCTTTGGTAACAAAAATATGGAAGGCAATAACGGACGGATCAAATACTATAACAGGATAAAGGGGTTTAGATTATGAATATAAGAAAAGGATATGTGACGGTCTTTGTATCACTTCTGCTGGCAGTAATGCTTGTGGTGATAATGGTTGTGATGGAGGTATGTGACAGAGGTTATGCACGAACCAAGATGTCAACGGCACTTAGTAGTGCTATGTCTTCGGAACTGGCAAATTATAACAGATATGTGTTTGATCGTTACAATATCCTTTTGCTTGATAAAACCTATTCGGGAAAGGGCGAAGGAGCTCTGGAAGAGGATATGGTAGAACTTCTTAATACAGATTTAGGACAGAACTTTGAAATAGAAGAGATAGCTGTTTCTGACTATGTCTATATTACGGATGAGAATAACAGAGAGTTCAAGAAACAGATTGCTGATAATGCCAAATATGAGCTGGCCGAATATGCTGCTCAGAAAATAATGGATAGGACCGGTGGTGAAGACGAACCGGTAGACAGTAACCTTATCAACAAAGTAGACAGTGATATTAATAACAGACAGGCTGAGATAAATGCTGAAAATTCTTCTGAAGAAGGAAATACATCAACAGAGGAAGAGGAGAGTCAGCCGGAAAATAGTGAGGAGGAAGAGGTTGTTGATCCCAGAGATACCTTGAAGACTTATACAGATGCAGGAATAGCTGCCCTCATCCTTCCTGAAGGAATAGAACTTAAGGATGAAACACTGGACATGAATTCTTTGCCTTCAGGAGGAGCAATAGCTGAAGATGATATGGAAATTGATACCGGATTCAGTGATAAAAACCAAATGAAAAATGACGGTTTGAAGGGAAACGGCTGGGGGAATCCGCTTATTGGAAAAACAGAATCCCTGGCTTATGCAAGAAGCCATTTCAATACGCTTACTGACAAGAAATATAATGATACAGTTCTTAATCTTGAAATGGAATATCTGATAGCAGGGAAATCTACAGATGGAGCTAACTATAAGAAGGTTGTGGACGAGATTCTGGTTATCAGATTTGCTGCAAATTTTGCTTATATAGTAACGGATACTGCCAAAATGGGAGAATGTGAAGCTCTTGCTGCTGCTCTTACAGTGGAATTTCCTCCGTTGGAGCCTGTGGTCAAGTATCTTTTGGCAGGCTGCTGGTCTTATATAGAAAGTGTGGCAGATGTCTACAGACTTCTTAGAAATCATAAAGTGCCTTATCTGAAAAGTTCAACAACCTGGGTTACTGATTTTGAGAGCCTTGCTCATTTAGATCAGATAGCCGGTGATGAAGGCGATGATGAATCCGGTCTGGACTATAACGCTTATCTGATGATTCTTGCAGCTCTTCAGGGGGACAAACTGGAAAGCAGAATGCTGGACCTTATCCAGGTAAATACTATAAAAAATTCCGATGCGTCTTTCAGAATCGGTAATTGTATAACTGCCTTCGGAGTGGATTATTCCCTGACTTATAAAGGAAAAGAATACAGTTATCATGAGGAAACAGGGTATTAGATACAAATAGTCTGTGAAGCAGGTGTTTTCATACATTTGAATTAATTATTGGTGCTAAAAAAAATAATTGTCAAGTCTCTTCATTCAGACATATGAAAATACCTGTTTTGCAGACTATTAATTATTTGGAAGCTTTGGAGGTCATGAATGAGAAATAATCAGGGGAGTGTTTCTGTTGAGGCATCGGTTGTTCTGCCGATATTTCTGTTTACCATGCTTTTTTTCATATATGTATGTGAACTCTATAGGGTAAAAGCCACCGTTTATGAGGCAGGAATAGAAACTGCGGAGTATATGGCTGAATATGCTTTTTTGTCTGATGAGTTTTTGGAGAATGATTCTATAGTGGCAGATATTGCCGGCGCGGGGATGGTAATGCTCCGGTTTAACGAATATGTAGATAACGATGCCCTCCTGGAAAAATATGTGGTTGGCGGAAAGAAAGGAGTAAGTTTTATAGGCTCCTCGCTTCCGGATGATCACGGGTTTATAGATCTGCATATAAGTTACTTCGTTCATGTGGATATCCCGATTCTGGGCAATCATCACCATTTGATCACTGAACACATCAGACAGAGAGCGTATTTAGGTTATAGGGGGAATCAGGAAGCTTCTGAAACTTCAGAGGATGACAGATATGTGTATGTAGCAAGAAACGGAGTTGTATATCACAACACCAGGAACTGTACATACCTTAAACCTGACATTCACGGAACGTCTCTGGAAAGTGCAAAGATCAGTGGATATAAAGCTTGTGAATACTGCGGAGGAGCTGCCGGGAACAGTGTTTATATAACAACAGACGGGAATAGGTATCACAGCAGGAGAAACTGCTCAAGGTTAAAGAGAACGGTTGAAAGAAAAAAACTGAGTGAGGTTAACCTTCCACCTTGCTCAAAATGCGGTGAATAAATGAAAGAATTGAGTAAAAGACAACAAAGGAAAAATGCCGGTTATCTGACTATAGAGGCCAGCGTTATTGTTCCTGTAATACTATTGGCGGTCGTGATGATTCTGGCCGGATTAATAATCATTTACGAACAGGGATCTTTATATGCTGAGGAGGTTGAGTCGCTCTATACGATTCCTTTGGACACTATCAGGGATGGGAGTGTGCAGAATTATCTCTCAGGAATATCCTATGGTGATGGTCTTGAGTTTGGAAGTATCTGTACCAGTCCGGATTACTCTCATCATAAGGCCCTTTGTGAAGGTGAACTGTCGTATAGGGAAGAATTTGAAATTAATTCCACCCGCGAGATTGATGTTTTAGTCGACAGACTTAGGAGGTGGCAGCTGTATGATGATATTTCAGAAACATCAGGGGAGCAATAATTTTGTGGAAATAAGGGACGTATCTATTCCTGATAATTATGAAGAGGAAATGCTGATACATTGTTCGTTCAGATATATTCCCATCACTGAAATAAGAGAGGTGGATCTGGACAAAAGTCTGTTAGTCAGAATAGATGGGCTGCAGAGTCTTGAATCAAGATGCAGAAGGGTCTATCCGGATATGAAGCTGGTAAAGAACCTTCTAAGAGATATGGTTAATTGCTTTGATGAAATTAAAGAATATATGTTAAATCCCGAAGGCTTACTTCTTGGGATGGACACTATTTATTATTCAGAAGAATCTGATGAATATCGTTTTATTTATGTTCCGGGTAATTCCAGAGGATTTAGAAAACAGATTAAGAATCTGTTTGAGGACATTATGAGGGTATATGACCACAAGGATTCAGAAGGGGTTATGTATCTATACGATATGTATAGCAGATTCCTGAATGATAATTTCACCCCTGATATGCTCAGCCGACTGGTGACAGGCCGTGATTTCAGGGGTTACACACAGGATAAATACAGCAATAAAATGTCTGAGCATTTGGAAAACCAAGGAAATCAAGGTAACAAATACAATCTATATCCGGATTCTTCAGATACCTCGATTGATCAGAAATCATACATGACTTCAAATAATAGGAATAATACCCCCGGACCTAAAAGATATGAAATATACAGGGAAGATAAAAACAATAAAAATATAGAGCATCTATCTGACAATAAAATTGATAAAACCATGTACTTTCTGATATATGCAGCGGCCATCGTAGTAATGCTGGTTATGCTGATATTTTTCGGAGTCAGTTCGCTTCGTTTCAGTGTTCTGGTTTTTATTTCAGTGACAGTATATACAGTCGCTGACATTATTCATAAGAAAAATGATTTAGAAATAGATATGAGTATGCAAAGTATCAGCAAAAACGAATATGAAATGCATGAATTGAAACCGGATATTTCTGTTGAAACGGATATGAAGGAAGAGGAACAGAGAAACGGGGAGAATTATTCAAATATGTACCTGAAGCAGGAGCGGGCTCCCGGAACGACGGTTCTCACACCTGCAGGAAGCGACATTGTGTCAAGACTTGTTCCGAGGTCTAAGGATTCAGGGCTGGATCAGATTTATCTGATTGAAGGAGAAACTAAACTGGGAAGACTGGATAGCGAATGTGATTTTGTCCTGGATGAACCATCTGTAAGCAGACTACATGCAATTCTTGATAAGCATGGAGAAATAGTAACCTTGACGGATATGGGTTCGACAAATGGAACCTATATTAATGAAGACAGAATATCTGAAGGAGAGGTCAGGGTATTGAATCCCGGTGATCTGGTAAGCATAGCAAATGTCAGTTATGAATGTTTGTAAGGAGGATAAAGCTTGAAAGACAGATATAAACTAATAATCATTGCCATTACGGCTCTGATATTAATATGTAATCTTATATTCGATGCCGACTATATGTCTCAGATGACTAATGCAGAAGGATCGGCAAGTCCCGGAGATGCAGTGATAATAGAGGACACTGTTCTTCCGGAACCTTGTGAAAATAAGACTTCAGAAGATTCGACTTCAGAGGATTCGACTTCTGAACCATCAGCTTCAGAACAGAGTGATTTAGAGAATACTGAAACAACGGAGGCGGTTTATCCTACTAATAAGCCCTCCTCAAAGAAATCAGGGAATGCAGGAGCTGCATCGGTAATTGAAATAGAAGATGATATTCCTGATAAGGCACCTTCAAAAACAAAGTCAAATGCAGGTGGTGAGAGCTTTAAACCTGTAGGTGATAAACATCCGATGAAAAACAGTGAAGAATGGTGGCCTAAAGCCAAGGAATATATAAAAACTACTTTTGGTGTTACTGATGGCGTATATAACACTACTCAGAATGCTCCCAATGCCGGTGGGGTCTGGTGTGCGGGACTGGTTTCCAGAGTAATTAATAATACATATCCGGACGGAAAAAAGGTTGCAGTGACAGAAAGCGTTGCCACTTTGTATACAGAAATGATTAATTCCAAAAAGTTCACCTTTATTGCTGATGGGTATGTGGGTAATTTTGCGGATATTATAACGAAAACCCGATCCGGCGACATTATGCTGTTGAAGAAAAAGAATTCCAGTGGCAACTGGGAGTGGACTCATACAAATCTGATTACCTATTATGGATACATTTACAGTCAGGGAGCCGGCGGAAAAATACGTATGAATACTTTTGATAATTACAATCAGTATGGGGCATACGACGCAAATGTATCTGCAGGATATTATTTCTATATTTACAGAGTTAAGGATAATCCTCCTCCAACACCCACTCCGACGCCTACTAAACCACCTACGCCAACTCCCACACCTACCCCTACGCCTAACACTGCTTCAGCAAGACTGACCAAGGTAACAAAACCGGGATACGGTCTATATACTCAGGATTCGACCAGATACTCTCTTCAGGGAGCTAAATATACTGTGTCTAATGAAGATGGATCAGAGAATTATTACCTTGAAACCGATGCTGCCGGAGTAGCACATTTATTGGATGCGTCAGGTAATATGACGGGGATGACTGATATTACAGGACTGAAAATGGGAACTTACTATGCCTGGGAAACCAAAAGCTCTTTAGGCTATAAGCTGGATAGTGAATGTAGTATTAATTCAAAAAAGGCTATTACTCTATCCGGGGAAAATCCGAATGGAACCTTTGTTTCTGAAGAGATTCCTGAGGTTTTCTTTACAGGTGGTATACAGCTTATCAAAAAGCCATCGGTTTCAGGGCTTATCAATAATTCTAATTACAGTCTTGAAGCGGTTTATACAGTTTATAATTCCAATGGAAATGAAGTTGGAAAGATCAACACGGATAAGAATGGATACGGAATGATATCCGGATTATTGTCGGGAACATATAGGATAAAGGAAACTACTCCCGGAAGGAATTACCAACTGGATACCAATACTTATAAAGTCAGTGTAGCCGCAGGTATACAGGGAAGCTATATATGTAACGGAGTAGATTATAGTGCAATTTATGATCCTGTTTATTACAGACAGGCTAATCCCGATCTTCAGGGATTTAATGATCAGCAGCTGCTGGAACATTTTGCTTATTATGGTCTGGAAGAGGGAAGAAGAGCGAGTGCTTATTTTGACATTAGATATTATGCAGCAAAACATGGAATAGGTTCGTATCGAAGTGCATTTGAATACTATCTGGGATATGGCCTTCTGTCCGGTGAACAGTGTGCTGATTATGATAGTCTGGACAAGACAGAAGCAGGAGTATATGGAACAGGTTCAGCAAGACCTGTGGTACTTTCTATAGAAGAAGCGGGAACGGTTGAATTAAGCCTGAACATAAATAAGGTAGATAAATATTCTGGTGTTTCTTCTCCTTTGGGAGAAGGGGAATTGTCCGGAGCTGTTTTCAGAATCAATTATTACGGTGTAACTGAAAATGAACTGGCAGGATCAATGCAGTCTCCTCAAAAGACCTGGTACATAGAAACAAAACAAGGCGAAGATGGAAATTATCATGCATATCTGGATGAGGGCTATCTTTCCAACAAGTATGAGAGCTCTGATATTCCGAGAGATGAAAATGGAAATGTTATCCTTCCTTATGGATATATAACAATTGAAGAAACAGATTCGCCGAAGGGATATAAAAAAGAAGGAATCATTTATGAGGGAATGATACAGTCCGGAGAAGTTTGTCAGATAAAGCTTGAGGACCAGATGGATTTTGATGGAAATATTACAGTAAAAGAGGAGTGTATCAGAGGAGATATAAAGCTTTCCAAGCATGAATATGAGGGTGATGCTCCTATGTCAGGAGTGGAATTTGAAATAAGGAATATTGCAACGGACGAAACATTAATTATTACTACAGATGAAAATGGAAATGCATCAACCTCAGGAATGTGGATGAATGGTTCGAAAGATGATTACGTTACAACCCGGGAAGAGGGAAAGGGAGCTCTTCCATTCGGAAAATATATGGTAACGGAACTCAGATGTGATGCGAATAAGGGCAAGCAGCTGGAACCGCCTATAGAGATTAATATAGAAGAAGAGAAAATATATGATGCTTATGATCCTTCTGCTTCAGAGGAATATATATCTAATGTTCCCAAACCGTGTATAGGTACAACAGCACATATTAAAGATAGTGAACTGGACGAGATTCCGGTTGATGGTGAAGTAACAATCATCGATAAGGTAAGCTATAAGTATCTCAGAGCGGATACGGATTATACCTTGGTAGGTAAACTTATGATCCGGGATGAAGACGGAGGTCGTGAAGAATACAGGATTAACGGAGAGCCGGTGACTGTAAGAAAAGAGTTTCATACAGAAACAGGTTATCAGAAAAGCAAATTCGAGAAAAACGGCGAGGTTGAAGTTACTTTTGAGGGGATAAAGGTAAGTGATCTTCCGGGGAAATCTATAGTGGTATTTGAAACCCTGTATCTGGGAAAAGATACGGATAATATTAAGCAATATGAAGAGTATCCACTGGAGGAGATATTCCCTGTAGAACATGCAGACATTAATGATGAAGGTCAGACTCTTCATGTTGCTGATATCGGAACAACGGCACATGAGAGGGGTTCAGATTCTCAAAATATAGTAGTTGATGGAAAAGTAACCATTATTGATACGGTTGAATATATGAATCTGACTGCCGGAAAAACTTATAAAATAGAAGGAAAGCTATATAACAGGCTGACCGGTGATGCGGTAATGATAGAGGGTAATCCTGTGACAAGTGAGAAAAGTTTTGTTCCGGATTCAACTGCCGGAACTGTTGATGTTGAGTTTATCTTTGATATGAAGGAGGAGAAGATTTCGTCGATAGTTGTCTTCGAGAAATTATATAATGCCCAGGGAAATCTTCTTGTTGATCACAGTGATATAAACAATGATAAGCAGACAGTTTATATTTCTCCAAAGATAACTACGGAAGCAACGACAGAAGTAACGACAGAAGCAACGACAGAAAAAACTACTGAAAAAAACAAGGAGACAATTACTGAAAAGAACAAAAAGAAAAGTATCAAAAAATCTGCTACGAGCAGGAAGGCAGAAGTCACACATAATCCCAAGACCGGAGACACAGTTAATCTGGTTCTTCTGATTCTTGTAATGATAATTTCATTAGGCTCGGCAATCTGCATTTTGTATAGAAAGAGGAAAGGATACAAGAATGAATAAAAGGATATCATTTATTATGTTTCTGGTGATACTTTTATCTGCTGTATGCTTTGGGGTAATTAATTATCCAATAAATGAAATGTATAGAGTTAGTGCAGCAGGTAATGTGAATTCACTGGAAGTATATTTTAATATTGGCTGTATTTCTGATAATGATGGTCTTGTTTTGGCAATTCCTGTAAAGTACACGAGAGAAGGACAAATGCTTATCGGCGGACTCGACATATTCAGAAGGACAAGCTTTGGGTATTCAGCAGTAAATGAAAATATGGAAAAGCTGGCAGAGTATCTGAATAATAAGAAGCTGACATATAAAGAATCCGTCACAGTTTTTGATGGAATATCTGCTATTAATTCAAAGCAGTATGACGATGTGGAAGAAGCAAAGTCATACATGAAAACAGAACTTGGCTGGACAGAATATCAGATAAAAGAGATAGGAATAGGTTATGATTCCTTCTATGGAGACAGTATATCAGATTACAGATGTGCAGATTTAAATGACAAGTATCTGGGTAGTTTCCTGACAGGAAGATTTTTCGGAAGTTTGATTAAGCCTGCGTTATCGACAGCCAATAAGATTGATTTGTCAGCATTATATTTTATGAGCACAAATATGGGGACGATAGTAATAAACAGCGAGGATGCATCTGTTTCAACAGGTGGATATGTTCCATCTCATGCGAATTATGAACTTCAGAATCCCGGGACTCTGACTATAAAAGGGAAACTGAGCAGTACGGGAATAATTAAAATAACGAATCAGAGTTCCGATCGTTACGTATATGTTGATTCCAGGGTTGCCGATCGTGTTAAGGAAAATCCTGATATAAGTGGAAGCTTTGTTATTTCCTCTAATACAACTATTTTTCTATGTAATTACTTCTATGATACTTCATATAAGAGATATATATCCAGCTATAAGCTTGTGTTAGAGGATAACATTGGAAATGGTAAAGAGATAAATAAAGAATCAAACGGAAATACAATCAGTAATCTTAAGTCGTTTTTCGTGGCGGATCTTAACGAGCCATCTGCAGAGTATTACAAATTCGAAGGCTGGTCCTATCTGGAAAACGGCAGACAGCATATGGTTGAAGACATAATTTATCCTCTTCTGACAGAATCTGAACTGAAGAATAATGAGCTTGTGTTAAAGGCAGTATATACTGCAAAAAAGTATAGTGTCGAATATAAGCAGACCAATAGTAATATAACGGAGGCTGATCTGAAAATGCCTGATAATACAGTATGGCAGATTGGAAAAGATATAAAACTTCAGGAATTAAAGGTTGATTATTATGATTTTACGGGATGGTATAAAGATACGTCTTTTAAGAATAAAGTTGAAACAGTAACTGCCGGGATAATAAAAGAGGATTCATCGGGGATAAAGCTTTATGCCGGATTTACACCTATTAAATACCACGTCGATATTATCTCGAACTTAAATAATATCAAACTCTCAAAAAATCAAATAGAATATAGTGTTGAAACTGCTAAGAGTCTGCCTGTTAGAAATATTATAGAAGGAGATTCATTGCATGAAAACATGAGTGCATCTGATCTGAGTAAAGCATATAGATTTCTTGGGTATTATACAGGCGAAGATAGAATCACTTCTGTTGGCGGGAAGAATGGTATGGGAATAGAGACGGTTGAAGCAAGATTTGAACCGGCGGTCTATAAACTTACGCTTGATGCAAATGGTGGAAAAACCAGCAGGACAGAATATGATGTGACCTTCAATGAAATTACGGAAATACTTCCTGTTCCTGAAAGGTCGGGATATATATTCAAGGGATGGTTTCTGGGGAACGAAGAAATAAAGGGTGGTGAGCCTTCCACATTTCTGAAAGATACGGTATTGGTTGCCAGGTGGGAAAAGATTCCTGAGGAAAAAGAAAAGTCAGATAAAT
>CACZPG010000005.1 GCA_902782965.1 uncultured Lachnospiraceae bacterium | reverse complement strand
GGGAATATGGATGCTGGATTTTACTTCTACGATAATCATCCTGGGACTTCTTATCCTCAGTATCGTCCTGCCTCTCTATATGATCAGGCAGCTGGACTATTCTGTTGCCAATAGAATCAGTGTTCTGGACAGAGCTTTTGAAGGAGTTGAAGAAGAGAAGCTCATCAAGATATCCGGAATAAGAGGAAGTGACGAAATTTCTTCTCTTATGTCCAATTATAATATAATGGTTGAAAGGATGAACAATCTGATCCAGACAACCTATATCGATAAACTGAGACGTCAGGAGGTGGACATTGCCAGACAGAAGGCAGAACTGCTGGCACTGCATAGTCAGATCAATCCACATTTCCTCTTCAATGCTCTGGAGAGTATAAGAATGCACAGTCTTCTGAAGAATGAGGTTGAAACTGCTGAGATGGTAGAGCATCTGGCGGTGATGCAGCGGGTAAATGTGGACTGGCACTCTGATATGGTATCTGTTGAAGAGGAGATTAAATTCGTAAATGCATATCTCGAGCTTCAGAAATACAGATTCGGTGACAGGCTGAGTTACAGTCTGGATATTTCGCCGGAATGTTATGATGTCATGGTTCCGAAGCTGTCTGTAGTTACATTTGTTGAGAATGCCTGTGTTCATGGAATAGAGAGTAAGGCTGAACCGGGATGGATATTTGTCAGAATCTATTCAAGGGGAGATAATATTATATTTGAGATAGAAGACACCGGAAGTGGTATTGATGATGAGATGAAGGAAAATCTGCTCTTCAAAATCAATAATGCCAGCCTGGAGCTTCTGAAAACAGGAACAGGAGTCGGAATGACCAATGCATGTCTCCGACTTAAGATGATGACGGATAATAAGGCGAAATTTGATATTGAAACGGAAATTGGAGTAGGAACTACCATTCTTATTACTATTCCGAAGAAGAAGGAAGTGTAAGAATTGCTGAAAGTAATGTTTGTTGATGATGAACCTTATATCGTAGAAGGATTAAAGGTTCTCATTGACTGGGAAAGTGAGAATTTTGAAATAGTTAAGGTTGCAGATAATGGTCTGGAAGCTCTAGAGTATCTTAGAGAGAATGAGGTAAACCTTATTATTGCTGATATCAGAATGCCTATGATGACCGGAATCGAACTTCTTGAGAAGGTCAGGGAGGAAGGCATATCCGATGCTTATTTTGTTGTGCTCAGCGGCTATAATGATTTCCAGTATGCCAGAGACGCCATGCGTCTTGGATGCATGGATTATATGCTTAAGCCTGTCAAGAAGGATGAACTTCTCAAGATTCTCCGAAAGATAAATGTACTTAATAAAGAGAATACAGAAATTGAAGCTCACCATAAGGAAACAGAGACTGCATTTCTTCAACGACATATGATCGCACTTATAGTCGGAAAATATGATGATGTAAATCTTGATTATCTTAAGAAGAATATGCGCCTTTCTGGTGGCATCAGATATGTAATAATAGAGCATCCTGAAATAGAGGATCTGGATACAGTTGAAGGTAGCCTGATGCAGTACAGAAGAGAAATGAATGAAGCTGCCAAGTTTATTATGGGTGAAGACAGTAATCATCTTATATACGATGTTTCTCTGAATCACAGTACTTATGATACAGGATTTATATATTGTGACTATATGGCTGAAGACAAATCCATGGATGATATGGAATTTCTGACAACCTTCCAGAACAGACTTGAGCAGTCTCTCAAAAGAAAGGTCAGAATAATCTCCGGTAAGAAGGTTCCTGATATCACTCAGGTTTCGAAATCCTATAGTTCGGCCTGTATTCTGAAATCTCAGGAGGTGTTCCACGAGGCAAGACCGGTGGTTACCTATGAAAGGGAAATGAGTATCAACCCAAGTAAGGCTAAGCTTTTCAAGAAGAGTCTGGATGACCTTGTCAAAGCGATTGAACAGAGTGATGAAACTGAGATCTCCAGATGTGTAAATGCTTTCTATGATGATATTGCAGGAGCGGGACTCGGAGATTCGGTAAGTCTGAATATGAACTACCTGCTGTTCCAGCTTATTCATATTGCTACTGAGCTGGATGATGAACTGGATCAGGAGGATATTCTTCATAAGATAAGTGAAAGCTCCTTTGAAGACGGTATCAAACGAGGCAGCAGTATTCATATGTATAAATTTGCCTGTGAATATGCCCAATATCTCAATCAGCTTAGAAAGAATGTATCCGGTGGAATACTTAAGGATATAGAGAATGAGATTAAAGAGAATTACAGTGAGAATCTGAGTCTTAAGAATCTGAGTGAGAAATATTTCATTAATTGCAGCTACCTCGGTTCCCTGTTTACCAAGAGGTATGGCGTATCTTTCAAGGATTATCTGACAGACTATCGTATTAATGAGGCGGCTAAGATGCTGATCAATACGGAGGACAGAATAGTAGATATATCCGCTGCCGTAGGATATAAGAACAGTGATTATTTCATCAGAAGATTCATTGAGTTGAAAGGTATGACACCTTCCCAGTACAGAAGACAGAAGAGAAATTCATAGTTTTTCCGGAAAGTAATGGGAAAAATATGTAAAAAAATGATAATTCCGTAAGAAAAAACTGTTGATTATACACAAATTAGGTTTACATAATGTAAATACCCTGCAAATTTTAAGAATTTGTAGGGTATTTTTTTGGAGTTTGTGGGGCGAAATGTGATTTTTAAACATATATAATTAAAGTACTTAATTGCCGCGTAAAAGGCTATCATACAAAAAACAATATTTTTTAAGGAGGTAAAGTATGAGAATTAAGGCTAAGAAGCTCGGAGCATTGGCTTTAGCTGGCGCTATGTCACTTACAATGCTTACGGGATGTGGAGGATCTTCAACAGATACTTCATCAACAGGTGGGGATGACAGTGGTGCTGCAGATACAGCTAGTACATCTACTGATACAGCAGATGCAGGCGATGATTCAGCAGCTCCTTCAGGTGATGTGAAAGAATTTGATATGTTCATAGCAATGCCTGGTACTGAAATCAATGATGACAACGAGATTCAGCAGATCATTGCTGAGAAGACTGGTGTAAAGGTTAAGGAAACCTGGCTTACAGGTCAGACAGATGCTGAAGCTATCGGTACAATCATCGCTGGTGGTGATTATCCTGACTTCATCAATGGTGGAGATGCTATGATGCAGCTCTATGACAATGATGTACTT
>CACZPG010000004.1 GCA_902782965.1 uncultured Lachnospiraceae bacterium | reverse complement strand
ATTATTTTGTTAGTGGGGTAACTGATGGGAGTATTCCCGATTATCAGATATCAGCGCTTCTGATGGCTATATGTATTAATGGGATGAGTTATGAGGAAACCCATGATCTGACTATGGCGATGGCTTATAGTGGAGATACGCTGAAACCGTCGATTAATGGAGAGACTGTTCTGGATAAACATTCTACCGGCGGGGTAGGTGATAAAACAACACTTATTGTCGGACCTGTTATGGCATCTCTTGGAATCAGGGTTGGAAAAATGAGTGGAAGAGGGCTGGGAATTACCGGTGGTACAGTTGACAAACTGGAATCAATTCCCGGTTTTAATTCCAATGTTTCAGAAGATCAATTTAAAGTGATTCTTGAAAAGGTTGGTTTTGTAGATGCTGCCCAGACTAGGGCTCTTGCCCCGGCTGATAAGAAATTATATGCTTTAAGAGACGTTACGGCAACTGTTGAGAGCATACCTCTGATAGCTTCAAGTATAATGAGTAAGAAAATTGCTTCCGGAGCAGATGCTATAGTGTTGGATGTTAAATATGGTTCAGGAGCCTTTATGAAAGATATTGTAAAAGCTGAAGAACTTGCGGAAACGATGATTAATATCGGGAAACTTGCCGGCAGAAAGTGTACAGCGGTTTTATCGGATATGAACAGTCCTTTGGGATATAGTGTCGGAAACATTCTTGAGGTTCAGGAAGCAGTAAGATTTCTTAAAGGGGTTTATAGAGATGAAAGGCTTTATGAACTCATTATAACTTTATGTTCAGAAATGTATATGCTATCAGATATGTATACAGAAGCTGAAAGGAATCCTGATCTGGCAAGACAAATTATCATAGATGTTCTTGAAACTGACCTTCCATATAATAAATTTCTGGATTTTGTTGATATTCAGGGTGGAGATGTTGGTTTTATTGAACAGCTTTGCATAGAGGATACCGATATTTCAAATGTGTATACCGGTGACGATAGTGAATCCGAACTAAATAAGGAATTTAAGGCTGATAAAGATGGTGTGCTGACTGCTATAGATGCAGAAAGTATAGGCAGGGCTGCTATGTGTCTTGGGGCAGGAAGGATTAAGCTTGAAGATGAAATTGATCCTTTTGCTGGTGTTGTCCTGCTTAAAAAACTTGGTGAACCGGTCAGCAAGGGAGAAACTTTAGCTGTTTTCTATACGAAGAACAACGAATTGTTTAATGATGCCTGGAAGTATCTGGATAAAGCCTTTAGCATTCAGGATTCAAAGAATATTACTGCTGATGGTATAGTGAGAAATATTCTTTTTGTATAAACTGATTTCAGCTGTTTTTTAATACAACAAGATTATATAGAAAACTATTTATAAGAGAATATACATAAAACTATTTATGATTGAACAAAAATCGAAAATAAGTTATAATCGACTAAGTGTTACATCACATAAAGAAACAAAAAAGTAAAAACAGGGAGGATACAAAAAGTGGGTATTTTATCAAGATTCAAAGATATCATGTCATCTAATATCAATGCTCTGCTTGATAAGGCAGAGGATCCTGAGAAGATGATTGATCAGACTCTCAGAAACCTTAATAATGATCTTGCGAAGGTTAAGAGTGAAACTGCAGAGGTTATGGCTGATGAGGCTAAAGCTAAGCGTAATCTCGATGAGTGTAATGCTGAGATTGCACGTATGCAGCAGTATGCAGAGAAGGCAGTAGTTGCCGGTAATGATGCTGATGCTACAAGATTCCTTACTGAGAAGTCCAAGCTTGTTGCTAAACAGGCTACACTTCAGCAGGTATATGATGTTTCAGCTGCCAATGCGATGAAGATGCGTCAGATGCATGACAAGCTTGTTACTGATATTGCTGAACTTGATTCACGTAAGGATGCTATTAAGGCTAAGATTAAGCTCGCTAAAGCTCAGCAGGATATTAATAATATGACTTCCAAAGTTAATTCTGAATCCAGCTTTGCTGCATTCCAGAGAATGGAAGATAGGGCTGATGCTATGCTTGATGTAGCTCAGGCAGAAGCTGAACTTAATGCTACTACAGCATCAAGTGAGGTTGATAATCTGGCTTCTAAATATGATGCTTCTCCTGATGCAGCCGTTCAGGATGAACTTGCAGCGCTCAAAGCTAAAATGGGAATGACATCAGCGGAGTAGTTCATGTTAAATGATAAACAATGGGAGGCCTGCTCGTGTACCGAGGGGCCTCTTCTTATTCTTGCAGGGGCAGGAAGTGGAAAAACAAGAGTTATAGTTCATAGAATCGCATATCTGATAGATGAATTGGGAGTTAATCCCTATAATATTCTGGCTATCACATTTACTAATAAGGCTGCAAATGAAATGCGAGAAAGAGTTGAAGCTGAAGTCGGACCGGATGCCGACAGTATCTGGGTCAGTACTTTTCATTCAATGTGTGTACGTATTTTGAGAAGATTCTATGATCATATAGGTGGAAATAACAATTTTACAATATATGATACTGATGATCAGAAGGCTGTAATTAAGGAAGTTCTTAAAACTCTAAACCTCGATAATAAGCAGTTTCCTGAAAAGGCATGTATAAGTGCTATTTCTAAGGCTAAGGAAGAATTTCTTACGCCTGATGAACTGGAAAGTGCTTCTTTTGGTGATTATCGAAATATCCGAATGGCAGGAATTTATAGAGAATATCAGAAAAGAATGAAGCAGAATAATGCGCTTGATTTTGATGATCTGATATTTAAGACTCTGGAGCTATTTGATAAGGATAAAGAAGTTCTTGAGGTTTATCAGAACAGATTCAGGTATATTATGGTGGATGAGTATCAGGATACCAATCATTCTCAATTTCTTCTTATTAAATATCTGGCAGGAAAATGGAATAATCTCTGTGTTGTAGGCGATGATGATCAGTCAATTTATAAGTTCCGTGGAGCTAATATTCATAATATTCTTGATTTTGAGAATATTTATAAGGATGCTAAGGTAGTAAAACTGGAACAGAATTACAGATGTACTTCCAATATTCTTAATGCGGCAAATTCTGTTGTTGCGAATAATATAGGGCGTAAATCAAAAACTCTATGGACTGAAAACGATAACGGAGCAAGAATCAGATATATTGTATATGAAACTGAGTATGAAGAAGCTCATGGTGCGGTTAATATAATTCTTGATAAAACTCTGGAAGGCTACAGTCTTTCTGATATTGCAATACTTTACAGGACAAATGCTCAGTCAAGAGCTCTCGAAGAGAAACTGATATATGCAAATGTTCCTTACAGATTATATGGAGGAACCGGATTTTACAGCAGAAAAGAAATTCGTGATCTTGTTGCATATCTTAAACTTATTGCGAATTCCAGTGATGAAGTATCTTTCAGTCGTATTATAAATGTTCCGAAGAGAGGAATAGGTCAGACGACAATTAATAAGATTCGTGATCTTGCATATGAACATGGACTTAGTATGTATGAATTCTGTAAAGATAAGGCGCACCTTGAGGAACTCGGCAGAGCTAAAGAAAAGGTTGCTGATTTTATTAATCTTATGGAATCCTTTAGAGAGTATTCGGATAATGATGACCTTGTAAATCTTTTTGATGCTATTCTTGAAAAGACCGGTTATAAGGTTCAGCTTATCAACGAAGGTACTGATGAAGCGAGAGGAAGAGTTGAAAATATCGAAGAATTAAAGAATAAAATCTCGGCATATATGGAAGAGGCTGAAGAACCTTCCCTGGGAGAACTTCTTGAGGACATTTCCCTGGTAGCCGATACAGATGAAACCTCTGATGATGAGAATAAAGTTACACTAATGACGCTGCACAGTGCAAAGGGACTTGAGTTTCCTATTGTGTTTATAGTTGGCATGGAGGAAAGGCTGTTTCCGAGTGGGCTTGCCATGGATAGTGGTGATCCTGACGAACTTGAGGAAGAGAGAAGACTCTGTTATGTCGGTATTACAAGGGCTAAGAAAGAACTATATCTAAGTAGTGCCACAACAAGAATGATAAACGGTAACAGAACATTTCCGATTGAATCCAGATTTATAGAAGAAATACCTCAGGAATATATCGAGAAAAGCGGAGTACGGGTTAACAGAGTCAGAGATTCCTATGGTTCGTTTGACGGCTTTGGAGCCTATGGGAAGTCAGGCGCTTCTTCAGCTTACAGCGATAGAAATGATTCAGCATATTCTTTCCCGAAGCCGGAAGTCCGTAAACCTTACAAAGCCTCTGCAAAAACATCAGGAATTGATTCGATTGATTATACTGTGGGTGATACCGTTAAACATATTAAATTCGGTAAAGGTATAGTTACTGAGATGATAAAAGGTGGTAATGATTACGAGATTACAGTAGTTTTTGATTCTGTAGGTGAGAAGAAAATGTTCGCTACACTCGCCAAACTTAAGAAACTATAGATTTAGTAAATGTTAATTTTTTCTTTTATTAATATCAAAAATATGTTATAATCTACAAAGTTATAAAAATGAAAGGAGACTCCATTATGAGGAACGAAGTAGTAGTTAGAGATGATGCTGTCGAGACAGCTAAGAATGCCATAGTAGCTATCTGTATTATAGTAGGTGTTATTACACTTATTGTTGGTATAGCTGTAGCAGTTTATAAGTATCTTACACCGGATTATCTTGATGATTTTGATGAATTCGATGATGATTTTGATGATGATTTCTTTGAAGATGATCAGGATTTCGAAGACGCAGCAAGCGTTGCTCCGGCTGAGGCATAATCTGTTTATTTTATATTGTTTTCTAAGGGGTTGTATGTTTACAACCCCTTTTTACGTCTTAATAAATACTTAAGAATTTTAATAACCTTTTATTAAATTTAAACTTTTATATTAGTGTCAAACCTTAGGAAAGATTTTTGTGGAGGATGAAATGTATAATATTCTGGTATGTGATGATGACAGAGACATAGTTGAAGCGGTAAGTATATATCTGGAGACGTCCGGATATAATGTTCTTAAGGCCTATAACGGAATAGAAGCGATTGAAATTGTCAGGAAAGAGGAAGTGCATCTTATCGTAATCGATATAATGATGCCGGAAATGGATGGAATCAAGGCTACACGCATTATACGTGAAACAAGCAGTGTTCCTGTTATTTTTCTTTCTGCCAAGTCAGAGGATGCAGATAAAATTCTTGGACTTGATATAGGCGCTGATGATTACGTAACAAAGCCGTTTAATCCGCTGGAACTTGTTGCCAGAGTTAAATCACAGATCAGAAGATATACGCAGCTGGGAACTATTGCAGAACCAACTGGTGACAGAATAATCAAAAACGGTGGTTTGGAAATAAATGACAGTGCTAAACAGGTGACTGTTGATGGTGATGAAGTAAGTCTTACTCCAATTGAGTATGATATTCTTCTTTATCTTATGGAAAACAGAGGCCGTGTCTTTACTACAGGACAGATATATGAAGCTGTCTGGAAAGAAGATGCTCTTGGAGCAGATAATATTATTGCTGTTCACATTCGACATATCAGAGAGAAAATTGAAATCAATCCTAAGGAACCTAGATATTTGAAAGTTGTCTGGGGTCAGGGCTACAAACTAGAGAAGCTTTGACCGGAAAGGAAAGGTTATGAAGGTTATTAAGAATAAAATATTCAAGTTTTTTATGTACGTAATAGGATTTGCGGCATTATTAACTGCATTTTTCTGTGTATTTGAAGCAGTTGCATCCTATTCGTATTTGTTGAATGATAATGCTGACAGATCGGTACCTTTTGCTGAAACCCCATATGTTAAAGGTAGGGTAAATAATACGGTTTATTTTATTAACGCATCTGTTGAGTCCGATAACAGACTTAAAGATATAGACATCGAAGACAGGGATATTACTGTATATGATCTTAAAACCGGTGATAAAGAAAAAACCAAGATAAGCAAGTTCCTTGAAACTAATAATGTGGCTGATGCATTATTCTATGGAGTTGTTGATGCCAAAGGCAATTCTTTCTATACAAATGATGATTATGATTATGTAAGTCATATATCGGAGAATCCTTCCGGAGAATTTATTAAGCTAAATCTCTCTGATTATCTTAAATATATTAAAGATAATGGTTTCAAGTATGATCAGAGTGTTATGAATAGGATCCTTGATGGCGATTCCGGTGTGGTTGAAGATCCTGAAGAAATTGAAATAACCGGAGATTCTGATTCGGAAGTTGTTGAAACTACTGAATATACTGTAAATATTGAAGATTCACCTGTTGCAGAAGGTAATCAAAGTGGTTATTCGAATACTACCTATATCAATGATGATGCTGATGTTGAGAGTATATACAGAACAATATACAACAATTTATCAGGTGATCTGTATATAAATGAATTTGATGATGTTTATGTCCTGGCAGATTCAGGAGTCATTGTTGTATATAATGCAACTCATATGTATCTGTATAGGATAGGCGGATTAGTTCAGCAGGGACATCAGGATCTGGAAAGTTTAGATTCTACAGATGTTTATCTTCCTTATACTGAAGATCTGAATACAGAATTCTTTGTTAATGCTTATATGTATTGCTCGAAGGATGAAGCAGTATTTGGTATGCTGACTGAAAAAGAAAAAAGCATAATAAAGAAAATGTGTCAGGGTTATAGCTATGATGCCGGAGTTAATTCTGCTTATAGTATAGATGGCAGTAATATCTCTGATATGAATATTTATGATACGGATGACCTTCAGGATATATATGCTGAAGAGGATGGTAAATATAATATTTCTTTCCGTGATTTCCGGTCTAAAGTTGAAAAATCATCTGATGTTTTTGTCAGCTATAATGCTGATAGTAAGGAACTTGTTCAGTGGTACAAAAACGATAAAGGTGAAAAGAAAGATTTCGAATATATTAATGATACTTTGTTGAATAGTATTACAAAGAAAAATGAAGGCTCCTTTGTTATAGGAATGAAGCTGTATGATAAGAATTCTAATTTCAGAAACTCTTATCTTACATTTAAAGTCAGTCAGCTTGTTCCATATCCGATTACTTTTGCAATAATCTGTTTTCTGGTATTCCTTTCTACTGTTGTGGTTCTGACCATAGGAGAGGACAGGAAGCTTATATGGGCGGATAAACTTCCATATGTTGTTTATTTTGCTCTGATAGTGCTGATTGGAGTGGCTATAATATCATTTTTTATCTTAACTATTCGTGACAGTTCTGATCTGATAGACATGTTTATGACAGAACCTACAGGAATGATACTTGCATTTCTGGTAACTGCTCTGGCTGCATATCTGTTCTTTGCATTTGTTTATCTGTCTGTAGTAAGAAGGATAAAGTGTAAACAGTTTCTGAATGGCTTTATTACTATATGGCTTGTTAAGTATTTATACAAATCACTAAAACTAATTAAGGGTAAAACAAAACTTATAATCGCTATTACAACTTTTATTGTTTTAACCTTTATAATGCTGCTGATTATACTCAATATTGGTCTTAATGATGAAGTTATAATTCCGGTGCTTCTGATTGCGCTGGTAGATATCGCCGCTTCTGTAATGGTTATAAGGTATATGGCTGATATTGACAGGATAGCAAAAGCCAGTAAGAAGCTGGAAAACGGGGAACTGGATACTAAGGTTGATACTTCAAAGCTTATATTTAATAATAAGGATCTTGGTGAAAGTCTTAATAATCTTGGAGAAGGACTATCCAGAGCGGTTGAATCATCAGTAAGAGATGAGCGTACCAAGGCGGAGCTTATTACAAATGTTTCTCATGATATCAAAACACCTCTGACTTCTATAATAAGCTATGTTGATCTGCT
>CACZPG010000003.1 GCA_902782965.1 uncultured Lachnospiraceae bacterium | reverse complement strand
TTTATTGTTCCATTTTCAGTAAACCTGTCAAGAACCGATTTTGATACCTGCGATATCGTTGATGAAATATGCAGACGTGTTGATGAAGCCGGAATTTCCAGAAGTCTGCTTACAATAGAAATTACAGAAAGTGTTATCGGAAATGATTTAGACTTTATCAAAGAACAGGTTGAAAGATTTCAGAGTCTCGGATTCCACGTCTGGATGGATGACTTCGGAAGTGGATATTCCTCCCTCGATGTACTTCAAAGTATCCGTTTCGACCTCATCAAATTTGACATGCGTTTCATGCAGAAGTTTGACAGTGGCGATGCGAACAGAATCATTCTTACAGAGCTTATGAAAATGGCTACCAGTCTTGGGATTGAGACTGTAGTTGAAGGAGTCGAAACAGAAGAACAGGTTGAATTCCTACGTGAAATCGGATGCACCAAACTTCAAGGTTACTATTACTGCAGACCTGTATCTTATGAAACAGTTCTTGAAAGAAACAGAACAGGTATTCAGATAGGTTTCGAAAACCCTGATGAATCTGATTATTACGAATCCCTCGGACGCATCAATTTATATGACATGTCCATGGTAACAGGAGATTATTCAGAATCTTTCGGCAAATATTTTAATACTGTTCCAATGGCTATAGTTGAAGCAAACGAGAAAGGTTTTAAGATTTCAAGATGTAACCGATCCTACAGAGAATTTCTCGAAAAAGCCTTCGGAACTATAGATATTTCAGGATTCAGAGAGTATTCCTTATATGATAACGGCTTTGGATTCGTATATTTAAAAGCTATAAAACAATGTGTAAAAGATGGAACAAGATATTTCATTGATGAAAGAACCGATTCCGGAGCCATGATACATGCCTTTATAAGAAGAGTTACTGTCAATCCGGTCACGGGAATAACCGCGTGTGCTGTCGTTGTACTTGGAATAGATACCGATTCCGGTCAGGGAATCACCTATGCCGATATAGCCAACAGTCTCTCTTCCGACTATATCAATTTGTACTATGTGGATCTCGATACTGAAACATTTATCGAATACAGACCTGATCCTCTTAATGAAGGAATCTCCGTAGAACGTCATGGTTCTGATTTCTTCGCAGAAAGCCATAAGGATGCTCTGCTATACATATATTCTGAGGATTATGATGATTTTGTAAATTCATTCACTAAAGAAAATGTAACTAATTCCATTATTGAATATGGTGCATTCACATTAACTTACAGGCTGATGATAAATAATGAGCCAACTTATGTTCATATGAAAGCTATCAGAATGTCTGACGATCACTCTCATATCATTATCGGAGTTAACAACATAGACGCCCAGAAGAGACAGCAGGATGATTTCGAAAGAATGAAAGCAGACCAGATGGCATATTCCAGAATATCTGCTCTTGCCAGAAACTATATCTGTATATATACAGTTGATCCTGAGACTGATCATTATATAGAGTACGGTTCAACTCCGAATTATGATGGTCTCGGACTGAAGAAACAAGGCGATGATTTCTTTACAGAATCCAGAACAGAGGGCTTGAAATATATATATCCCGAGGATCGTGAGATAATCCTTAATATGCTGGATAAAGAGAAAATGCTTCAAGGAATCAAAGATAACGGCACCTATTCCTTCGATTACCGTCTTATGATGGATAATAAGGATATCTACGTCTGCCTCAAGGCTGCAAGCATAGAAGAAAAAGGCAGGCAGCATATAGTTATCGGAATCATAGACATTGATGTTTCTACAAGACGTGATAAGAAATGATTACTATCACATAACACTATCACATAGCAAAACTCCCTGCATTCTATGCAGGGAGTTTATTGTTTTGATCAATTTGTTTAATTGATATATAGAATTGTCATAAGTTATATCATTCAGGGAAGAATTCCATTATCTCCATATCATCATCAGAATCCCCATTTTCATCCGTCCCAATAATTATATTATTCTTCAGGAAATCAATAACAGATGAATACTCTCCCATCATAGCCTCATAACCCGCATCTATTGTTTCCGCATCAAGCTCCTTGGCTGCCATTTCCTGTTCTAATGCCATCTCTGAAAGCTTATCAGCTCCTATAGTCCTGGCTGAGCTTTTAAGGGAATGCACCTGAATCTTATAATCATTCCAGTTTCTTTCAGAATAGAATTTCTTAATAGCTTCTTTCTTTTCAGGTTCTGAATCGATGAATGACTCCATCATCTCCTTGTAGAAATCCCAGTCATGCATGCAATAACCCATAGCATCCGTCACATTGAAACCTTGTGAAACCAGCTTATCCATTGCTTCATCGTCTATCTTATCATCGATAGAATTATCGGTATCCGAATTCTTAGTGTTATGGATAACTCCATGAGCTATTTCATGAGATTTATCCGAATCATCTTCATCCTTTATATCATAAGTAGTGTCGCCGGCCTCAACATATACAATACTGTCCTCTGGCAGGTATTTAACCAACATAACCTCTAATGCTTTCGGGTCCATTGGTTTAGACAGATAATCATTGAAACCTTCGCTAAGATACATTTCTTTAGCTCCGGAAATAGCATTAGCAGTCAAAGCTATAACAACAGTGTTTTCATCAAGCAGATACTCAGACTTGATAATCTTCAGCGTTTCAATACCGTCCATCTCGGGCATCATATGATCCATGAGTATGATATCATAATGTTTTTTTCTGATCATCTCAATAGCCTCATGTCCACCACCTGCAAGTTCCGGAATCACACCCAGATTCTTCATAAGACCTTTGGCTACCTTCAGATTCATGTCATTATCATCTACTACAAGAATAGAAGCCTCTTTGATTTTAAGATATTTTCCTTCATTGTAACTTTCATCATTCAGATGATGTCTCTCATATCTGCCTATAGGATTACTATCTATAATTTTCTGTGAAATAGTGAAATAGAATTTAGATCCTTTCTCATATTCACTTTCAACCTGCAGTTCACTTCCCATAAGTTTAAGGATTCCGGAAACTATAGACATACCGAGACCGGTACCCTCAATAGTTCTGTTTCTCTTCTGATCAAGTCGCTGGAAGGATCGGAACAATTTATCCATATCCTCCTCTTTAATTCCTATTCCCGTATCCTTAACTTCAATATACAGATTACATTCACTGTCAGTAATATCCTCGCCCTTCATGGTAAATGTAACACTACCCTTTTCGGTATATTTTACTGCATTTGTAAGAAGATTGGTAATAACCTGTCTGATTCTGACATCATCACCATAGAGTGTTTTCGGAAGATTCTCATCTATATCAAGAATCAGATTCAGATTCTTCTTCTCTGCTCTGTCAGATACAATATTCTCCATGTCACTGATCATATCTGTGATTTCATACTTAACGGGCACTATCTCCATCTTTCCGCTTTCAATCTTGGAGAAATCCAGCACTCCATTAATAAGACTGAGCAGTGTCTTACTTGCACTCTTAATATCCTGAGCATATTCTCTGACTCCCGGATCATCAGATTCACGAAGAATCATTTCATCCATTCCGATAACAGCATTAATTGGCGTTCTGATCTCATGACTCATCTGTGCCAGGAAGTCAGACTTGGCCTTACCCGCCGCCTCAGCTTCACTTGCTGCCTCAACAAGTTTCTTATTCATGTCAGACTGGGCTCTGATAACTTTATTGATCAGAATTACAATTGCTATAACAATAGCGAGAATAAATATGGAATATACAACCGCAAATACCAGCTGATATAAATAGGTATTCCAGAAATCCCAAACCAGCATAATACTGAAACCGGTTGCCTTGTCTGTCATTCTTCTTGTGATAATGCGTCTGCCGTTATAGTCCTTCGCACTAATCATTTCACCATCAACAGCATTATAAGCTTTAATATAAGGAGTATCCGTTATATTAACCTTATCATTTTCTGTCATCTCATATCCTTTATATGGATGGTTGATGATATCTCCGTTTGAATCTACCAGAAATACATATTCTCCATTGGTATAGCTGTTACCAAATATACTTATGATTTTGTCCATGTACAGGTCAATGGCAAATATTCCTATGAATTCCCCCTTCTTTCCATATACGACCTTGGACATTGTTATACAATAATTCCCTGTTTGTTCATCGTAATAAGGCGCAGAAACACTGAATCCATCCTCCGATTTCTCAGTACTCTTATACCATTCTCTTTCCTCTACCTTCCAGCCTTCCTCCGGCTGCCATCCATTATTCATGATTACAGTATGCTCATTATATGGATTTGCCAGATAACAAACCGAAATACTTGGATAGTTCTTTGCAATATTGTCAAGCCATTTCACAGCTTTATCATAATCATCCATCAATTCCGGCTGAGCCGAAATAGCATCCGTAAACATACTGAGGACAGTAATCTGTTCATTCTCCCACTGATAGAATTCGTCCCTGTAATAAATTACATTCTGAGACATACTCAGTTCTGTAGTAAGTGAAGTAACAAGAAGGAAGAAAGCAGAGCTTATCAGCATAATTATTATAAGGAGAAATATAATTATCCTTCTGATAATACGAATTGATTTTGAAATATCCTCTGAATTATTCCTATTCTCAGAACCATTTCTATCAGATACCATAGAGGAATAAGACTGAAGATTTTTCAGTATCTCATTGATTCTGATTCCGGAGGCTTTCAAATCAGAAACCTCATCCCGTTCTATCCCCTCCTCTATGGAAACAACCTCACTGGTTCTGAGAATATTATTCACAGGATCCTTCAGTTCCTCTATAAGATTATTTACAAATACCTCTCTGTCCAGATCGGCCTCTTCAATCTTAATCCGGTTTCTCGCAGTGATAACATAAAGGATAATTATCAGTACAAGCATCAATAATGTGATAAATATATTCAATATTATCTGCTTAATTGTAGTTTTATATAATTCACTGTCATCCATACTGAGAATCATATACCAGTTATTCTTTGTAACCGAATAGAATATCGTGCTGCGCTTTCCATCTACTTTGAATTTGAATGATTCTTCACCGGATCTGACTAATATATCTTCAAATAAATCCTGATACATAGGAAGAGTTTTCTTTAGCTCTTTTCCTACGAAAGACATGTCCGTATAACCTACTATCAGGCCTTCTGAGGTTACAATCATGGCAGTACTGCCATCATTGAGAGTCATTTTCTCGACAGACTGCTGAATCTCAGACAGATTGAAATCCATAGCCACTACGGTTTTTCCATCAGACAGGAGAATTGACATTGTATAACACATTTCTCCGGTCATGCTATCAATATACGGATCTGTAATAAAGATATCTCCCTTATTTTCTACCGCACCGATATACCAGTTTCTTTCGGTTGCATGGTAATCTGCAGGCGCAGAAAAACCAGGGATGATTTCCCATCCCTGACCTGCAATGTAAACGTTGAAATTAACTCCATTTGAAGCTTCCAACTGTGATTCTTTTTGGTTGACTATATACACTCCGAGTTCTGTTCGCTGATCTTCACCTAATAATTGTTCGGCACCTCCAGAAACTTTGATAAGAGCATTTTCGGCATTTGTTATATAGTTTTCAAAATCTGTCTTGATGCTACTTATCTGTGTCTGACCTACCTGCTCTGTCTGATTAACCATCGACTTCAGTATAAGTCTGGTATTTGCAGTAATGATAACAGCAAACACGACTATCAGAATTAGTAAGACTATCCGATCAGTCGTTCTTATCCTCTTCATTCTTCTTTTCCTTCATATCATAGTTAACATCTTCATCGATCATCTTAAGCATAATATCTGCAAAAAGAGGATCAAACTGTGTTCCGCTGCATTTTACTATTTCTTCCCGAACCTTTTCCTGTGGCATAACATCTCGGTAGCTTCTATAGCTCGTCATAGCATCATATGCATCTGCAACCGCAATAATACGGGCAGCTTCCGGAATCTCATTGCCTGAAATGCCATCCGGATAACCTCCGCCGGCAAATCTTTCATGATGCCATCTGGCACCTGTTGCAAGTTCCGGCATTTCTTTAATATTTTCAAGAATCTGAGAACCTATAACAGGATGTTTCTTAATCTGTTCAAACTCCTCATCATTAAGCCTTCCCGGTTTATTAATTACTTCATCAGGAAAACCAATCTTTCCTACATCATGAAGCAATCCCATCATATAGATATCCGTCTGTTCCTGACTGGAATATCCGAATCTCTTTGCAATTTCCCTGGAATACTCCGCTACACGGCCTGAGTGACCATTTGTATAGGAGTCCTTGGCATCAATAGCATCCGCAAGAGACTTAACGACATGAAGGAACAGATTCTCATTTTCCTTGGTCTTCTTCTCAACCTCCTGAGCAAGATTCTTCTGAAGTCTTATCATATCGATGATATGACGCACTCTCATCACAAGAACCTCGGGAACGAATGGTTTCCTTATAAAATCTATAGCTCCAAGAGCAAGACCCTTCTTCTCAGATTCTTCATCATCATTTGCTGTCAGGAAAATAACAGGAATCTCTGCTACATCTTCTTCCATAGCCATAAGCTGGGTCTTGGTTTCAAATCCATCCATTTCCGGCATTTTTACATCCAGAAGAATAAGATTTGGTCTGTTATCTCTTAGAAAATCAAGAAGAGCTTTTCCCGATTTAAGAGCTGTAACGCGCATGTTGTTCTTGCTGAGAACATGTCCCGCAAGCTTAAGATTAGTAATATCATCATCAACCACTGCAATCCAGGGCTGATCTTCATCACCATGATTCAGATCGTCAGATTCCATAAACTCAGCTTCATAAGTTACTGACAATATCTCACCATATGTAGCATACCAGGTACGAACAATATTTCCTATAACCTGTGAGATAGCTTCTTCTTTAATATCTGTCAGGAATATGAACAGCTGGTTCTTCCTGTACTGCATTACAAGATCACTTTTTCTAAGAACACTCTTAACATGAGAACAGAACTTCTCACAATTCTTGATATATACATCCGCGTCCTCATCACCTGAAGGAGCCAGCGTGAAAAGGAGTTTGCAAGCATTTCTATGGTATCTCATTATATATCTGGTTACAAATCTGTAAACATGGATGAAAGAATCCTTCTCCAGCTGAAGTGCAGTATCAGAAATATTTCTCTCTGCAAGTATCATACTGATAGTCTTCAGATTCATAAGCTGAGAATCATCTGCTCCATCAAAATCCTCATAACTGTATATTGCATATCCATGCTTTCCATTCTCTTTAACTCTATACAGAGCTTTGTCGGCAGCTTTGAATATTTCTTCATATTCTGTACCAACACCGGATACATACATAGCACCTATGGATGCACCCAATGGAATATCCATATCACGTCCCATGAGAGCCTTGGCTTTTTCTACAAGACCCATATTAAGATTAACTGTTATACGCTTTATGTCATTCTCGGAGTTTAGTTCGGAAGAGAACGCAACAAATTCATCTCCACCGATACGTCCGATAATACTATCCGGTGAGAGTGCTGCTTTGATAGTCTTTGCAAATGAAAGAAGAACTTTATCACCCATTTCATGGCCATAAAGATCATTAACCAGTTTGAAACTGTCCAAATCTATCATAAGGAAATAACCGGCGTTCTTCTTGCACATTGAGGTCAGTTTCTCATTAACTGCAGCTTTATTAAGTAGACCTGTCAATTTGTCAAGGGTAGCTTCTTCCTGAAAATGAAGCAGCTTCTCCTGCTTACCCAGTATATTGTCTATTCTTCTTACAAGAATCTCTGGATCGAAAGGTTTCTTAATGTAATCCGAAACACCCATTTCGAAACCACGACGTTCAGTATTCTTATCACTATCTGCAGTAAGAAATACCACAGGAATCTCTTCAATCTGCATTTCACGTTCCAGCTTACGAAGCCTCTCAAGGGTTTCGAAGCCATCCATTCCCGGCATCATAATATCTAACAGAATGATATCAGGAACATTTCCCTTAACATAATCAAGCAGCGCCGCTCCAGACTTAAGCGCCGTTACCCTTTTATTATGCTTACTGAGAATACTTCCCGCCATTTTCAGATTGGTTGAATCATCGTCAACTACAACTACCCAATCAGCCATATCTTAACTCCTTAACTCAATTGCATTTATTTCTATGATTTCTTCCCTGTAAAATACTATTTCCATTACTAAAACACAAAAAACCAGATTAGATTATATCACAATTTATCTATACTTTCCAAGCTTTTCGTCACCATGACACAGCCTTTTACAGATTAATCTGATGAGGTATATAAGCCTTTATTCTGACTCCCTCTTCCAGATACTTTTCTTCAATAATTTCACCATAAGCTTTAATTCTTGAAAGTAGCGCCATATCCTTATAGCCTATGATAATTTCTATATATTTTCTATCTTCTCTGAGAAGAGAATCTATGGCTTCACTAATACTATCCAGTCCGATTCTCTGTTTTGCAGATATCTGAAGAACCTGACTTGCTCTCTTGTCCCTGAGTCCCAGCCTGTCATCAGGGTCATATACTTTATCCAGTTTATTAAACAGTGTGATAATTCTCTTTCTTTCACTTCCCTCCAGAAGCATGTCCAATGTATCATAGACTACCTTCATTTCACTTTCACGTGTCTCACTGGATGCATCTACAACATGTATTATATAATCCGCATAACATACTTCTTCAAGAGTACTTCTGAAAGCATCTATAAGATTATGGGGCAGTTTTCTGATAAATCCAACAGTATCCGTAAGGAGAACTCTTTGCTTGCTTGATGAATTACTTCTGGAATATTCATACATTCTCGTTGTTGTATCAAGCGTAGCAAAAAGCTTATTTTCAGCCAGAATATCGGCACCGGTAAGCGCATTCAGAAGAGTTGATTTTCCTACATTGGTGTAGCCCACTATAGCAAATACCGGAATCTCACCGGACTCACGGCCTTTTCTAGTCAGCTCTCTATGGGAAACAACTGCTTCCAGCTCTCTTCTTAACTGAGCTACACGATTTCTGATCACACGTCTGTCCTGCTCCAGCTTCTTCTCACCCGGACCCCTGGTTCCTATTCCACCGCCAAGACGAGACATAGAGATACCTTTTCCGGTCAGTCGCGAGAGTCTGTATTGAAGCTGCGCCAGCTCGACCTGGAGTTTTCCTTCTGCTGTTCTTGCATGAGCAGCAAATATATCAAGAATCACCATGGTTCGATCCATAACTTTAATGTTGAGAGCCTCTCCCAGATTATACATTTGTGCCGGACTTAGCTCATCATCAGTTATTATTCCTGTAGCTCCCCGGTCCAGGATCATGCATCCCAGTTCTTCTATCTTGCCGCTTCCAATATAGGTTGACGCATTAAAATAAGGCAGCTTCTGAATCACTCTGCCCACCACCACAGCACCTGCCGTTTCGGCAAGTTCAGCCAGTTCATCAAGCGAGGATTCAACTGTACGGGAGGTACGTTCTCCGTAATTTGCGCCTTCGCGCTCATCTCCTGTATCCACTGCCACAAGTATCACATATTCAGTTTCTGTCTTATTCTCA
>CACZPG010000002.1 GCA_902782965.1 uncultured Lachnospiraceae bacterium | reverse complement strand
TCTTGCACCACCGATACCTGCACCATAAGCAAGTGCCATATCCTGTGCATGACCTGTAGCATCCTGATATACAGCTATAAGACAAGGAGTACCCTTTCCAGCCTGATACTCTGAACGAACAGTATGACCAGGTGCCTTAGGAGCAATCATTGTTACATCTACATCAGCAGGAGGAACGATCTGTCCGAAATGAATATTGAAGCCATGAGCGAACATAAGCATGTTACCCGGCTCAAGATTTGGTTCGATATCATTCTTATACATAGCAGCCTGCTTCTCATCATTGATAAGGATCATGATGATATCAGCCTTCTTAGCAGCTTCAGCTGTTGTATAAACTTCAAAGCCCTGCTCCTCAGCTCTCTTCCATGACTTGCTTCCCTCATATAAACCGATGATTACATGAGCGCCGGAATCCTTAAGGTTAAGTGCATGAGCATGACCCTGACTACCATAACCAACTATTGCAATAGTCTTTCCATCAAGAAGTGATAAATTACAATCCTGTTCATAAAAAATCTTTAAATCCGACATTTTCTATGCCTCCCTTTTTAAACTCTAATTTTATATTATCCGCTCTATCCCGAGAAAGGATATGCAGTAATGTATAAATGATTGCCTGATTATTAATCAAAATCTACTGTTCCTCTTGTAAGTCCTGTAATACCGGTACGAACAATCTCCTGAATATCGAAACCATCAAGAAGATTAATGAATGCTTTAATCTTATTGGTGTTACCGGTAAGTTCAACAATGATTGACTCCGGAGAAACATCAACGATATTAGCTCTGTAAATACTTGCAACAGATATAATCTGTTGTCTCTGATTAAGATCAGCCTTAATCTTGATAAGCACCAGTTCTCTGCATACGGATTCGCCATCCTTAAGCTCAATAACCTGAAAAACATCCTCAAGCTTATTTAACTGACTCTTAATCTGAGTAAGAATCTTATCATCACCCGTTACAACAACAGTCATGCGGGAGAATTTAGGATTCTCTGTAACACCGACAGAAAGACTGTCGATATTATAACCTCTTCTACTGAACATTCCTGATACACGACTGAGTACACCGGATGTATTATCTACAAGAAGTGAAAGTACCTTTGTTTTCATACTTACACCGCCTTTCCATTTAATTGTAACAGTAATAACAAGTCTCCACTGTCACTTTTTGAAAACCAAATTCTATTGTAACTTTTAACAAAGTAAAAATCAACCCTTTATTATCTTCATTCAGATATAACTACATTCGGGATATAATGCTTTCTATGAGTTGTCTGAAATCCAGACCTGCCTTGTCAGCGGTCATCTGAACCTCTTCATGAGATAGTTTAGAAGAAGTTATTCCGGCAGCCATATTAGTAATACAGGAGATTCCACATACTCTTAATCCAATAGCATGTGCATAGAGAGCCTCTACTGCTGTACTCATACCCACAGCATCAGCCCCGAGAGTTCTGAACATTTTTATCTCAGCAGGTGTTTCATACTGAGGACCGGTAGTCTGAAGATATACTCCATCTTTAAGATCAATGCCAAGTTCATTTGCAATACTATGTGCAAGATTAATGTATTCTCTGTCATACACATAAGTCATATCATGAAATCTTGCTCCGGTTTTCTCTGTAAGATCAACACCGATCAAAGGTGAAGGAACAAAACTTGTAATATGATCATTAATAAGCATCAGATTACCGGGAGTGAAGGACTCGTTAATACCACCTGAGGCATTTGTTATAATAAGCTTATCTATTCCAAGCTCTTCCTTCATATACTCAATAGGTTTAACGACCTGTTTAGTATTATATCCCTCATAATAATGGATACGCCCCTGCATAACAGCAACAGACTTCCCCATATAATTTCCACAGATGATTCTTCCTTTATGACCTTCAACAGTAGATCTGAGACCGCCATCAATTTCACTATATTCAATTATCCTGTCAGTTTCAACAAGCTCGGCTATCTGCCCGAGCCCTGAACCCAGAATAATACCTATTGACATATTTTCACCCCAAACCTTAATAAACAAAATATAATATCGATTAAAAAGTTATATAACCCCAAATTAATATACAATTACAGGAACGCCTTCTTCTACCTCAGAGAACAGTTCCTGAGCTTTAGGAAATGGCATATTAACACAACCATGGGAACCACTGTACTGATAGATTTCGCCACCAAAACGACCTCTCCAGGTAGCATCATGGAAACCGATTCCACCGTTAAAAGGCATCCAGTAGGTAACCTTGGATTCATAATCTTCTCCACGCAGAACCGCAGGAGACTGCTTATAATCTATCGAATAAATACCATGAGGAGTTGAATGTCTCGCACTTACACAACCGGTAACAACATCTGAATACATAAGCATTCTTCCATTCTTGTAGAAATACATTATCTGTTTCTCAACATTAACCTCCGCATAAGTGCTTCCAATATCATCTCCTGTATTCACATCATAGGTATAACCTTTTTCAAGAAATTCAGGAGCTCTGGTAATACTCTTATGATGAATCAGATCACTGTAAAGATTATCTGTCTCAGTTTCTACATCCAGCATCCAGCCATAATGAGAATTATCAATAGTAATCATCTGACGGTCGTGGTTTCTGAATCTTCTTAATTTATCATAGGTATCATGAAGTCTGGAGAAACCTTCAAGAACAGTTTTTACCCTGTTCTTACTGATAATGGTATCATATGTATCTGAAATAATAATAGTTCCAAAAAGCTGGAATGGCTCAAGGGGAACTTCTTCAGTACCATAGAGATATCTGATATCAAGACCAGCTACAGCATTACAATTATCAACACACTTCTTAACCTTGCTGCTTTCTGATGTATAATCAGCAACCTTATAGCAATTACACTCTTCTATGTCGATATCTTTCGTATCATTAATGATTGCCTCACCAACATAGTCATAAATTTTCTGTTTATCTTCAATTATAGTTCCCGGATCACCATCAACAGCTACTACAACTCCATCATCTCCAAGCTGAATGGTAGCATTCTCCGGTGCAATCATATTATCGGGATCCATACAGTCAAAACCATCAATCATATATTCAAGTTTCTCTTCATCAAAGCTGATGGTCTTATTTATAGAATTTTCATTTTTAAAGAAAGTATTAAACCAGAGAAAAGGATTCTGCTCTCTCTTAATTCTCTCAAGTTCATCGGAGTAATCAATCTTTAGCCCAATATCATATCCGTTAAGCATATACGTTTCATCTCTGAAGGCAAGATTATATACATAATCTGAAGGATTCTCGTACATTTCATTTTCAAGATCCGAAACCTCTTTAAACCCTGCCTCAAACCCATTAATCTTAGTTCCCGGATAATAATACTTGCTTGAAACAAGCACACCGTATTCATAAGTCAGAAGCACGACTCCAAAAATTGTTAACAGACATATATAAATTATTCTTGATACTTTATTCTCCCACATTTTGATTACCTGGTTTCTATTTTATTTATGGTCTTAATATTGGGTCTTAATATTGGGTCTTAATATACAGACCCTTATCATTATAAATATTTTTCAAATAAATTCAATACAAACAATCTCCGGGACATTATTTAAACGGATTTTGATGGAATGCTGTCCAAGACCGTTTGTAACGATCATCTGCGAATTATCTCTTGAATACATCCCATAATCATATTTAGGAAATAGTCTGAGCCTTGGAGAAATGACTCCTCCTATCCAGGGAATTCTGACAATTCCTCCATGAAAATGGCCTGATAAAATGAGATCTGCACCCCACTCAGAATATCCTTTAATTAAATCTGGTGGATGTCCCAGAAGAATACTGTAATTATTCCCCTTCTCGCCTATAAAACCATTTATATCATTTACGGTCAGTTCCGGAAATGTAAATCGCTGATAAAAATCCAGGGGCAGATCAAGTCCGTAAATAACCCCATCTTTATCATCTGTCTTATTAATATAGTATTTATCATTCCGCAGTATCGTTACATTATTTTTTAACCTGGACGTAAATGCGCTTATATCGGATTTAAAACCATACATACCTGAATCAAGTTTATCTTCATGATTTCCAAAAGCATATACAACATCAGATACAGAGGCCAGATCATTAATTAATGATACAGCAGGAAATGTGGCCTGTGGATCATCACAGGAATTAACCATATCGCCTCCAAGAAGAATCAGATATGGATTTATCTTTCTTACAGCATCAACAATCTGATCATTCAGCCTGCCATTACAAGCTTCGTGATAATCAGAAATGAATATCAGCTTCTTACCCTTAAGAAATTCAGGTATATTCTTATCTATCTTATATCTGATCACTCTAAATCGTCCAAGCTCTATGATACTACATACAATAACAGCAAGGACTAAAATCAGCATAATTATTAGAACAATATATAAAACAGTAAGGAATTTCATTTAGGTAGTAACCTCTATCCCCGCTTCCTCTTCGGCCTGTCTTCTGAAATCTTCAATCTTATCAGGAGATATATCCGGAAGCTCATCCATTGATTCAATACCAAAGCTTCTAAGAAAATCATCTGTGGTACCAAATAATATCGGGTGTCCGGGAGCATCAAGTCTTCCAACCTCTGTTACAAGATTGTATTCTATAAGTCTGTTGACTGCATGACTGCAGGAAACACCTCGTATCTTCTCAATCTCGGCTCTTGTTACCGGCTGTTTATAAGCAATAATGGATAATGTCTCAAGAAGAACATCTGTAAGGACATGCTTCTTAGGCATATTAACTATCTTGGCAAGAACATCATAATATTCATTCTTTGTGCAGAGCTGATATTTTCCGTCAAGCTCTATAAGCCTTATACCTCTGTCTTCATTTTGATAATCATCCTTCAGCTCATCAATTATCTTTCTGAACTCACCTTTTGACATCTGATTATCTTCATCCGAAAGAGCTGCCAGAAGCCTGCCTTCCTCGACTGCTCCGCCTATCGCAAACAGAACAGCTTCAATACATGCTTTTATATTAATATCGTCCATTATCTCACTCCAAAGAATCAATTATAATATCGCCAAACATCTCATCCTGGCGGATTGTTAAAATTCCTGTTTTCATTAATTCAAGAATCGCAAGAAAAGAGACTATCAGATTCAGCTTTCCTCTCTTCTTACCAAGAAGGGTTTTGAAATTAATACTTCTGAGTCCTTTTATTTCACTTCTTATCTCTACCATTCTGTCCTCGAGCTTAATCTCTTCCCTGGTAATTGTACCGAATTTGCTTCGGACAGGATCGACTCTGTCAATTTCACGTCTCAATAGCGTGTGGAATATCTCACTCATCTGCTTCATAGTTACATCACTGAGAAGTTCTTTAGGATCTACCTCTTCTTTTACTTCTTTCACTTCCTTAGGAATAGACTCCTTTTTGAAAAAAGCATTTCCAGCATCAATTGACATATCCTTAAGTTCGAGGGAAGCATATTTATACATCTTATACTCAAGGAGACTCTTAACAAGTTCTGCTCTTGGATCATCTTCCTCTTCGCCTTCATTATCTTCTTCTTTAGGAAGAAGCATTTTGGATTTAATCGAAATAAGAGTAGCTGCCATAACAAGGAACTCACTCATTACATCCATGTTTTCTTCTTCCATAGCATCCAGATATGCAAGATACTGATTGGTTATTTCAACAATAGGAATATCAAATATATTAAATTTATTCTTCTCAATCAGATGCAGAAGGAGATCCAGCGGTCCTTCAAACACATCCAGCTTAATATCTATCTTTTCCATTCCCTTATTTCCAGCTTAAAGATGAAGCCTCCTTCTTCTTATCTCTTGTAATAAGAGAATGAAGAGCCTCTTTAGCCGAATATCCTTCAAAAAGAATTTTATTTACATTTTCAACAATAGGCATTTCAACACTGTAAAGCTGAGAAAGCTTGAGAGCTGCTTTAGCTGAATATACGCCTTCTACAACCATTTTGACCTCATTCATAGCTTCCTGATAAGTTTTGCCCTGTCCCATAAGGAAACCGGCCTTTCTGTTACGGCTATGCTGTGAGGCGCAGGTAACTATAAGATCTCCTGTACCCGAAAGTCCGGAGAAGGTCTCAGGTTTACCTCCCATGGCAGTTCCAAGTTCAGACATTTCATAAATTCCTCTTGTGATAAGAGCCGCTTTGGTGTTATCTCCGCATCCGAGACCATCAGCAATACCTGCAGCAAGAGCTATTACATTCTTGAGGGCACCGCCAAGCTCAATTCCTATCACATCAGGACTAGTATAAACCCTGAAGAAATCCGTCATGAATATATCCTGAACTGTCTTTGCAAGTTCTTTATCTTCAGAACCAACAACAACAGTTGTAGGCATAAGCTTACCTACTTCCTCAGCATGACTCGGACCGGAAAGGACTGCTATTCTTGCCTGAGGAATTTCTTCCCCTATAACAACAGATAATCTCTTCAGAGATTCATCCTCTATTCCCTTAGCTACATTTACAATTATCTCTCCATCCTTGATATAGGAAGATGCACTTTGAGCTGTAGTCCGTACAAAAGGAGATGGAACAGCCATAACAACTAGATCTTTATCTTTTAAAGCAGCTTCCATATCAGTAGTGAACTCAACTGTACCAGGCAGAATTACTCCCGGAAGCTTGCTTCTATGCTCCGAATACTCTTTCAGCATAGATACTTCTTCAGGATCAATAGACCAGACAGTTATCGAATGATTATTCTTAGTTAGCAGATTAGCAAGAGCGATACCCCAGCTTCCTGCACCGAGTATACAAATATTCATCAGATTCCCTCCTGTTTCTTGAAATGAAACTTGTTCTCTTCATGATTAATTAACCTTACTATATTTGCCTTATGCTTATAGATAGCAAGTGATGCAAAAAGAACTGATAATACCACGCTTTCTATAAAAGCATTTTTAGAAGCCGGATTGGAAAGATCAAAACAAAGCTTACCAATCAGGCCGAATATTATGTAAACCACAACATATTCTATCATGAGAAGTATAGAACCCACAGACATATATCTGGTAATTGCCAAAGCAGCAACAAAAAGAACAAGTAATATAAGAATCATAAGTGGCTGAAGAAGCCCTACAACAGTTCCGGCAATTGTAGCAATTCCTTTTCCACCTTTAAATCCAAGATAAAACGGAAAAATATGACCGAGAACAGCGCCAAAACCTGTATAAAGAACAAATAAAAGATAAGAATCAGGATAAGATCCTTTGAAAATAAGCCTGCAGATAAGACAAGGTATAAAGGATTTGCAGAAATCCCCAAGAAAAACAACCAGACCGGCTTTAAACCCCATTACTCTGAGAGCATTTGTAGTTCCCTGATTACCACTTCCATGTTCTCTAAGGTCGACTCCGGCAAGTTTTCCGTATATATAACCGGTCTGTAAAAGACCACATCCATAACCTATAACCAGACAAAGGATTCTTATTATAATACTCAACTCTTCTCTTTCCTTTCCCTTATGATAATTCTGATAGGAGTTCCTTTAAACAGAAACGCCTCACGAAGCTTATTCTCAATATATCTTATATACGAGAAATGTGCCAGTTCCTTACTATTTACAAAAAGTACAAATGTAGGCGGTTTAACAGAAACCTGAGTAATATAGAACAGCTTAAGTCTCTTACCCTTATCATTAGGCGGTTCATTCTCAGCAACCGCATCTGTGAGTATCTCGTTAAGAACACCGGTCTGAATTCTCAGACATGCAAATTGTTCTACATTATCTATCATTTCATATAGCTTATTAAGCCTCTGACCAGTAAGAGCAGACACAAAAAGCATTTCAGCATATGGCATATAAGCCAGCTTCTGTCTTATTTCTTTCTGCATTCTGTTCATCGTATTGGTATCTTTCTCAATAAGATCCCATTTATTTACAACTATTATCATGCCTTTGCCACGTTCATGTGCAATTCCGGCAATCTTTGTATCCTGATCAGTAATACCCTCATTAGCATCAATAACAAGAACAGCTATATCACATCTTTCAACTGCTGCAACTGTTCTTATAATACTGAATCGTTCTATTTCATCTTTGATCTTGCTCTTTCTTCTGAGACCGGCTGTATCAATAAAAACATATTCCCGACCATTACGCTTAATACGAGTATCTATCGCATCTCTGGTTGTGCCTGCTATATCCGAAACTATAAGTCGGTCACTACCAATAAGTCGGTTTATAATAGAGGACTTTCCTGTATTAGGCTTACCTATAACGGCTACTCTAGGTATATCCTCATCTTCTTCTATTTCCTCAGTATCACCGAATTCCTCAAGAACCCTGTCAAGCATATCTCCAAGACCAAGTTTGCTTGAAGCAGAAACAGGGAATGGGTCGCCTATTCCAAGATTATAGAATTCATATATAAACGGCTCATATTTCTCATAATTATCAACTTTGTTAACGCAAAGAACCACCGGTTTCTTTGATTTTCTCAGCATGTCCGCAACCTGTATATCGGACGCTGTAACACCGGCTTTTACATCAGTAACAAATATAATTACATCAGCTGTTTCAATGGCTATTTCTGCCTGTTCCCTCATCGAACGCATGATTATATCTTCAGCTTCCGTCTCAATACCACCGGTATCAATTATTGTAAAACTCTTATCAAGCCATTGAACATCTGCATATATTCTGTCTCTTGTAACACCTGGAGTATCCTTAACTATCGCCAGTCTTTCTCCTGCAAGAGTATTAAAAAGAGTTGACTTTCCTACATTCGGCCTGCCTACTATGGCAACCATTTTTTTAGACATATTATCACCCTTCAGAAAGCATTTTTAATATGCTTAATATCATCCCCCAGTATTCCGATAACATCGAATCTTATACTGGTATTATCAATATCATAACCTTTATCTTTTAAAAAGCAGAGTGCTGCATTAATTATGCGTCTCTGCTTTCTATAATCTACAGCTTCAAGAGGATCTCCCTGAGATAAAGTCCTTCGATACTTAACCTCAACAAAAACCAAAGCATCTCTGTCCTGAGCTATAATATCTATCTCGGAATATCTCGTTCTATAATTGAAATATAGAATCTCATATCCATTATTTCTCAGATAATCAGCAGCCTTCTTCTCCCAGATCCTGCCTATACTTCTTTTGTTTACAGAAGCTGAATACCCTGTATTCGAGTCATTCATCATACAAAATTCCCAATAAAACTTCTTCTGTGTATTTCACAGGGACCAATTGTTTTAATTGCTTCTATATGTTTAGCAGATCCATATCCTTTATTACTGTCAAAACCATATTCAGGATATTTAACACTATATTCATCCATCATACGATCTCTGGTAACCTTTGCTACAATACTTGCAGCTGCAATAGACACCGAAAGAGTATCACCCTTCACAATAGGAACCTGTTTAATATCAAGCTCAGGAATCTTAAAGGCATCAACAAGAACCAGTTCAGGTCTTGTATCAAGACTTAATACACTGTCTCTCATAGCAGCGCTGTCCATTTTGCCAATTCCAAATTCATCTATTTCTTTCTCGGTTTTGATTCCGATAGCAACCGATACTGCAACAGAATTGATTATATCATATAATTCTTCTCTTTTCTTTTCGTTTACCTGTTTAGAATCATTTAGATATGGAATAACAAGGCCTTCCGGAAGAATAACTGCAGCAGTAACAATAGGTCCTGCCAGCGGTCCACGGCCAACCTCATCCACTCCTGCTATATATTTATAATCAGAAGAATATTTCTCTTCAAATTTCATCATCCCCTTAACTCTCTCAAGTTCATTTCTGAGCTTGCTAAGTCTCTGGGAAGCTGATTTTACAATTGATATTACTCCGTTTCTTTCATCAGAATTATATTTCTCTATAAAATCAGTCAATGTTTCAATTTCAGAATCATAATCCATAATACCAAAATCAAAACTCTTATATTCATTTCTTACATCGCTTATACTTATACTCATTTTTATTTATCCAGTTTTCCGAACTGCTTAATTGGTGAAAGTCTAAGAACGGCTTTTCCGATAATATCATCTTTGTTAATATCACCTACATCTGCCCAACGACTGTCTCGGCTGTCATTTCTATTATCTCCGAGAACGAAGTATTCATCTTCACCCAGAGTTCTTTCTTCAGCTGCAGTTCCGCTTTCAAGAATTATTTCTTTACCATAACTCTCAACAAGTCTCTGTCCATCGATCAGAATGGTACCGTCAGGAAGTATCTGTACAGTTTCACCAGGAAGACCAATTACTCTTTTTATATAATAAACATCGTCTTCATAAGGGAATACGACAATATCAAATCTTTCAGGATCCTTGAAATGATAAGTAAATTTATCAATCCAAAGATTATCACCATCATGAAGTGTATTCTCCATTGATCTGCCGTTAACGGTAGTTCTCTGACCCACATATGTAATAATAAGAAAACAAAGAATGATTACAACACCAATATAAATGATAAGGCTCAGAAGTTCTTTAACAATATTAACTTCTTCAGGATTCTTGGCTTTTTTAACCTTGATATAATCAGGGTTATATTCCTCATCCTTTTT
>CACZPG010000001.1 GCA_902782965.1 uncultured Lachnospiraceae bacterium | reverse complement strand
TTATAAGAGAGGCAGGTGAGTAGATATGAGAGCTATAGGAATAATTCTTGCAGGTGGAAACAGTAGCAGAATGGGAGACTTGTCAGCAAAGCGTGCTACTGCAGCTATGCCTATGGCAGGTTGCTACAGAGCTATTGACTTCTCACTTTCAAATATGTCAAATTCACATATTCAGAAGGTTGCTGTGTATACACAGTATAATTCAAGATCCCTGAATGAACATCTTAATTCATCCAAGTGGTGGGATTTTGGAAGAAAACAGGGTGGACTCTATATTTTTACACCTACCATTACAGCTACCAACAGCTTTTGGTATAAAGGTACAGCAGACGCTCTTTATCAGAATATCGGATTCCTTAAGGATGCACATGAACCATACGTAGTGATCGCATCCGGTGATGGTGTATATAAGATGGATTACAATAAGGTTCTTGAGGACCATATTGCTAAGAATGCTGATATCACTATTGTAACTAAGGAGATCAGAGCTGATGAGGATGATATATCCAGATTCGGAGTGGTTAAGGTTGGTGATAACGGCAGAGTGCTCGATTTCGAGGAGAAACCGTTAGTTGCAGAAACCTCAATAGCTTCCATCGGAGTATACGTTGTAAGACGTCGTCAGCTTATTGAGCTTCTTGAAGCTTGTGCAGCAGAGGGAAGAACAGACTTCGTTAAGGATATTCTCATTCGTTATAAGAATGTTAAGAGAATCAATGCTTATAGTCTGGATTCATATTGGAGAAATATCGGATCGATAGATTCTTATTTCAGAACAAATATGGACTTCCTTAACGCAGAAGTAAGAGATCATTTCTTCCGTACTACGCCGGGAGTATATACGAAGGTTGAGGATCTTCCACCGGCTAAATTTAATGGAGATGCTGTTACATCCAATTCACTTATTGCGAGTGGATGTATCATCAACGGATCAGTAGAGAATTCAGTTCTCTTCAAGAAAGTTTATGTAGGTAATAATTGTGTAATCAAGAACTCTATCATCTTGAATGATGTACATATCGGCGATAATTGCTACATCGAGAATTGTATCGTTGAAAGCAGAGATACCATCAAAGCTAATACAGTTCATACAGGTGAAGCAGGAAATCCAAAGATTGTAATCGAGAAGAGCTTTAGATATACACTGTAGATTATGATTTTGGAGGGTTACGTATATGGAAATCACAGATGTAAGAGTAAGACGAGTAGCTAAAGACGGCAAGATGAAGGCTGTCGTATCAATTACCATTGATAATGAATTTGTAATTCATGATATCAAGGTCATCGAAGGCGAGAAAGGGCTTTTCATAGCAATGCCAAGCCGTAAGTCTTCAGACGGCGAATACAGAGATATAGCGCATCCAATCAATTCCGACACAAGGAAGAAGATTCAGGAGCTAATACTTGAAAAGTACGCTGAGACACCGGAAGAAGAACCGGCTGAGCTATAAAACTGAATATGATTTCAAGAGGCAGGCTGAAGGCCTGCCTCATTTTTGTTAAAGATATCTTCTTCATTTGGTAACTTCTATGGCTGTGTACTTTCTGTACACCATTTTTAACGATAAAAATGTAAACTATATATAGTTCTTGAATTGTCGTGGGTTTCGTGATATTTATGGAAAATGGATGGTGTATATGGACGAGCTGAATTTTGATGATTTACTGGATGGGGATTCTGAAATAGAAAAAATGACAGAACCGGTTATTGAGGAAGTAGAGCCTGAACCTATCACAGAGTATGAAGAGGATACGGGTTTAAAAATCAAACCTTTTGCTAAGGAAGATACTCCGGATTGGCAGAGGAGTAATCTTCAGAATCAGTTCTGGTCGTATTCCTATGAAGATAGCGCAGATGCTGAACGTATTAAGCAGAGTAGGCTATCTGGAAAGCTTGTTGGCAGTATGATTATTGTAATTATACTGGCTCTTACTGTGGGTGGAGTTTTCTATTTCAAATCAGGTCCTAAGAATACGATAGATGTAACTGGTCTTGCCAGAGCTGACGAAGAAAAAATAAGTGATACATTAGGTCTTACACTGCATAAAAGTGATGTATATTCTCCGAGAGTTCGTGTAATAAATGATAATCTGGTAATGACAAGAGCTGATGAAAGCTTTGCGGTAGTTTATATAAATAATAAACAGCAGGGGATATTCTTTGACAGCAAGAAATATTCTCTTTATGGTTTAAAAGTCGGAGATACTATGGATCAGAAATTTACGGGGATTAAGTTTAAATATACTGATAAATATATGGACATAGTGGATTATCATGCAGGTAAGAAAGAGTATTATTAT